>JAGTRG010000017.1:0-304 GCA_018396435.1 Candidatus Bathyarchaeota archaeon | reverse complement strand
GTTCCAACATTGCAGACGTATCCACATACGTGGAGGTAGGGTGCCCCTAGCCATGTTCTATTGTCATGGGCTTCTAGGCCAACCTTTACAAGCTTCGGCATCATTAATGAGTCAATAGTTGCTCGCAACCTCATTATCTGCTGTTGGAATTGCAATGATTGCTGCTCAAGCTCCTCAATTCTCTGCTGAAGCTGCTGTGTCAGCTGCTCAAATTCAGTTCTATTCCCATCAAGCCATGCCTGAAGCTGAGCCACCTGATTTGTGAGGGCCTCTATCTGGGAGTCCTTCGCCGCTATAACACTAT
>JAGTRG010000016.1 GCA_018396435.1 Candidatus Bathyarchaeota archaeon | reverse complement strand
CAAGCTACTTAGAGAAGGAAAGATGGGATATGGAGAAGGTTGAGAAAGAATATGAGAATATATTGAAAGAAAAACTTAACGAATATCTGGAAGAAGCATGAGATACTGTTCATAAATAGAAGTTCAATACCTTAAACCCAAAGAACCCTAAAAAATTTTCGCCCGCTATAGAGGCCTAAACAATTTAATGTGTTCATTCCATAAGGTGGAGAAGGGATCTAGCCCGTATTTTCAGGGAGACTTGCAACCATCAACTCATGCAAAACTTTATTAAATCTCAATTTATAGGTTTTGTTGGATGGGTTATGCCCTTTACCCCTTTTCATCTCGGTCCAGGCTTGGGGTTAGGTTTGCCATTGCGGAGGCATCTTCACGCTCCAACGTTTTTGTTAGCAAATGTTATAGTTGATATTGAGCCCTTTCTTGTGTTCTTTTTCGGGTTAAAGTATCCCCTGCATGGGTATCTACACACTTTCTTATTGGCCATACCCGCGGGCTTATCCCTCGGTTACATCATGTTTCTCCTCGAAAGATTTCTGCATCCACTTTACAGGGTGTTCCTACTTGAGGAAGCCGACGGCTTAAGTTTAAGGTCCTTCTTTGCTGCAGGCGCTTTAGGAACAGGGCTTCACATCCTGTTTGACTCCCCGCTTTACAGCGACATAACACCGTTTTACCCTATAACGGGGAACCCCCTCTACAATCCGTTTCTCGACTTTGAAATCTACAGCTTATGCGTTTGGATGGGAACATTCGGAATAATATACTACCTAGGATCGCTCGGTCTCATAATTTATCGAAAACTATTAAAAAGAAGGAAATCATTAAACCCCATAAACCCAAAATAGGGTTAAATACTGGTTTAAACGTTGGGGTTAAAAAAGACTCAAGCTCTTTTTAAAGACCATCCTTCCTTTCTTCAATAAAATGTTTTGAAGCGCAAAGAACCCTGAGATTTCTAAATATAAATCTACATGGCGATCCGATTTATTTCCATCGTTGAAGCTGGATACATCGCAAAAGAAGCCAGCCAGATCTTCCCCTCAATTTCATAGTTTCATTTTATTCTTAAATTAACTACAGAAAGATTTATATTTTCATCATGCAGCCTATTTTTGAGTGGTGTATGGGAATTGGGGGATTGCGTTCATAAGAGGCGGTTGCGTTCATCAATGAGAGCCTCTTTCTCCTCTCGGCATCATTAATGATAATGCTTAATTTATTATCTTTTTCTCAACCCGATTATTCATTTTCTCAATTTTCACATCTCCTTTGCATCTCTTCACTGCTCAAGGTCAAACCTGGAAATACTAAATGAATGGTGAGAATATATGAGCAAAATTAGTTTAGTTATACCGAAGGGGCATTTGGCTGAAGGAACATTTCAAGCATTGGAGCGGGCTGGCTACGTTATTTCCGGCGGGGATCGCACATACAGACCATTGATAAATGATCCAAGAATAGAATTGAAGGTTCTTAGACCTCAGGAGATCCCATTATTCGTCAGCGAGGGACTTCATGATTTAGGCATAACCGGGCTTGATTGGCTGCACGAAACCCGTGCTGACGTTGAGATCCTGCTGGACCTTGAGTATGCTAAGGTTAATCTTGTTCTGGCGGTTCCTAAAGCATGGACGCACATAAATAATCTCTCAAGCCTCTTAGAGGCTTTCAACAGCGAGGGAAAAGTGCTCAGAATATCCACCGAGTATCTTAACATTTCAGCCGAATTCCTGAGGGGCAACGAAACCTATAGGCGGCTCTATGGCGAAAAAGACCCCCTGCTGATCACGCCATGGTGGAGAAGAGGCGTGAATAATCATGTATCAGTCTACCTATCCTTCGGGGCAACCGAGGCTAAGCCCCCTGAGAACGCTGACGCCATAATTGATGTTGCTGAAACTGGTGAGACTTTAGAGCAAAATGAACTGAAGCCGATTGAAGTCATAATGAAGTCAACAGCGGTGCTCATAGCCAACAGAAACTCCATTAAGGATCCGATGAAGCGCGAGAAGATCTATGATGTATTAACCCTTCTTAGGGGTGTTGTTGACGGCAGGAAGAAGCTACATATATTCGTTAATGTACACAAGGAAAATCTCCCGAAGCTATTGGAGAGACTGCCAGCGCTTAAGAAGCCGACTATTGCACCTCTATCAGATGAAAATTGGTATTCGGTGAACACCGTGATAGACAAGGATCAGTTCCTAGAGATCCTTCCAGTCCTAAGAAGGCTCGCTCAAGGATTAGTTGTCTACGAGCCAAGGCAAGTTCTGCCATTAGAAGAGATAACTTCCAATGGGGAGGGCGGTGGCTCAGAGAGATGCTGATAAAAATTGTGAGATCTGATGAAGCACGCGAGTCAATTCTGAAGGACAGATGGCCGATGAGGAGAGGCTTAGATTTAGGGCTACTGAAATATGCTGAGTCAATAATTGAGGATGTTAAAAGGAGAGGAGACCTAGCCCTAGTAGAGCTTACGGAAAAATTTGACAGAGTCACTTTGACCGCTGAGCGCTTAAGAGTTGGTCGAGAAGAAATTAAGGAGGCTTATGAAAAAGTAAGCGAAGAACAGATATCAGCCATTAAGACAGCAAAGATTATAGTTGAGGGTTTCGAAAAGCAGATTCTAGCGCATTCCTCATTTGAATATGAAAACGGCGGCGTGAGAATCCGCAGAGTCTACCGCCCAATTGTGAGCGCTGGATGCTACATACCCTGCGGCGGAGCTGCCTATCCAAGCACTGTTATCATGACTGTGGTGCCAGCGAAGGCTGCGGGCGTTCCCAGAGTTGTTGTATGTTCTCCGCCTAGATGGGATGGTGAAATTAACCCGTTAACCCTAGCGGCAGCGGACATATGCGGCGCAGATGAGATTTATAGGGTGGGCGGCATACAGTCTGTGGCAGCCATGGCGTATGGAACTGAAACCATAAAGCCCGTTGTGAAAATTGTGGGTCCAGGCAACCAGTATGTTTTAGCGGCTAAAAAAATAATTTCACGTGACGTACCGATTGATCTCCCAGCTGGACCAAGCGAGATAGTAATTCTGGCTGATGAAAAATCTGATCCGCGTTTAATTTCAAGAGATATGCTCTCTCAGGCTGAGCATGGTGTTGATAGCATTTCAATGCTCGTAACAACATCTTTGCATATTGCCAATATGGTGGCTGAGGAGATTAAGCGTTTAGTTGAGGATGCGCCGAACAGAGAGGTAGTTTCACAGTCCTTAGAAAGAAACGGATTGATAGTTGTATCTGAAAGCATTGATGAAGCTATAGATTTAATAAATGCATTTGCGCCTGAACACCTTGAGATAATGGCTGAAAACGCCTATGATCTCTCTGAAAGAATACATTCAGCTGGACTTGTGCTAATTGGTAATTATACGCCGACCTCCCTAAGCGATTATTGCCTAGGAACAAACCATGTTCTCCCAACGAGTGGGTTTGGGCAGGTTTACTCCGGCTTATCAGCCCTTAATTTCGTCAGGTTCATGAATATTGCCGAGTGCTCAAGGGATACCTTAGAAAAATTATCGCTTACCGCTAAGGTCCTGGCTGAGGGCGAGGGGCTGCTTAATCATGCATTGGCTGTGGAGGAGAGGATTAAAGGTTGAATTTGGGAAGAAAGAGAATAATTAGAGAAGTAATCGCGGATGCTGAAAATCTAAGTAAATACGATTTGGGCGAGACTGTTAGAGGCTTAGCTTCAAGGATCAGCATGAAAGATTCTGAAATTCTAAAATTAAATTCCAACGAAAACCTTTTCATACCGCTGGATTTTCTAAGAAACATTTTGAGGCGGGTTGTCGATGAAATCGACCCGAGAATATATCCCCGGGACGAGGTTAATGATTTAAAGAATGCCTTAAGTAAACATTTTAGCGTCTCGCCTGAAGAAATAGTCGTAGGCACCGGAAGCGATCAAATTATTGATCTGGTTTCAAGAATGTTTCTAAGAAGAGGTGATGAAGCCTTATCAATAGCTCCAACATTTGTAATTTATGAGCACTGCGTGAAGATGCAGGGCGCAGAATATAAGAGCGTGCTGTTAAAGGATGATTTTTCCCTTGATGTGGAAGCCTTGCTCTCCTCAGTAACGCCGAATACCAGGGTCATCTTCCTTTGCTCTCCGAACAATCCAACTGCAAACCAGTTCAGCCATAAAGATATATTGAGTATAGCCGAGAACTTCGACGGCCTTGTCGCCGTTGATGAGGCATACGCTGACTTCGCTGGAGCAACAATATTGGACCTAGCTAGGGATCTTGAAAACTTAATAGTTTTTAGAACGTTCTCAAAGGTTTTCGGCTTAGCTGGGTTAAGAGTTGGATATGCTATTACAAGTCGAAAGCTAGCTGAGATAATAAACGAAAAGTTTCAGATGCCATACTCTGTTTGCCTCATGGCCTTAAGGGTTGCTACAAAACTCTTGGAGGAAAATTTCGAATTCATAAAAAGAAAGATATTTGAGCTTAGAGCTGAGAGATCCAGGCTCATTAATGCGCTCAACAGTATGGGGAGAATCGTGGCTTTCCCATCCGAAACAAATTTTGTGCTATTCCGAACTGGCAATGTTGATTCATCAGTGGTTTACAAGGCGCTTTTAGAAAGGGGAATTATAGTTAGGGATATTGGGCAAGTTTTAAAGTTCAGGAATTGCCTAAGAGTTACTGTTGCTCCAGCCCAAATGATGAAGCGCTTTATAAAAGAATTAGGGGTGGTTCTAGATGAATTCGGCGCCTAAAAAATACATCATGTTTGATATGAAGTCTGGAACTGCGTATATTAGAGAAGATAAAGCGAGACATCTCGGAATGGTTGACGCGGTCATATTTGATTGCGATGGGGTACTTATCGACATAAGGGAATCCTACGATAGGGCTATTGCAAAAGCAGCATCATACATATTTGAGAATATGACAGGCTACATTATGCCAGAGAATCTAGTGTCGGATAAAACCATTTTTCTTTTTAGAAGAAGCGGCGGCTTCAATAACGATTGGGATATAGTTTACGGCATAACGATGTTTTTGCTATGTGAGATGCCTAAGGAAGCTCGTGAGAAACTTGAGAGATTGATGAAGTTGTCTATCTGCGAGAAAAATCTATTGAAACGCCTACTAATGATTAGGGAGGAACATAGCGCGGATAAGTTAGATTTAGGCAACTTTCTAAAGGATTCAGCGGACAAACTTGAGGATTTCACAAATCTTTTGGATATGAACGGCGCATCCTCTGTTGATAAAGCCATATTAGGCTCAGGGAAAATTTCGAAAGACTTCCATAATCTACTCAAGGCTTTTCTTCACGGCTCAGAAAAAGTTGGTGAAAGCATCCTTGCAACAGTTTTTGAGGAAATATTCTGCGGAACTGCGCTTTTTAAGGAAACCTACGGCGTTGAACCAATATTTTACAGCGGCCGAGGAATGATCGAGAATGGGAAGCCTATTGTCAACCATGATTCTTTAAGGCGCCTCTCCTCAATTTTGGGCGAAACCAGATTTGGAATAGCCTCAGGAAGCAGATTTAAACCGGCACGCCTCATTCTACGTGATCTATTAGAATGGTTTAATCCAAAAGCCATGATTTTCCTTGACGACGTAGAGAAGGCTGAAGATGAATATCTAAAGAAAAAAATAAAAGTCAACCTTAAGAAACCGAACCCATTTTCACTCCTTAAATCCGCCAGTGGCTTAGAGCCCTTTAATCTCGCGCTTTATGTTGGCGACTCAATTGAGGATGTAATAATGGTTAATGAGGCTGCAAGGACTGACCCAAGATTTTTATCCGCCGGGGTCTATAAGTATTCAAGCGTGAAGGAAGACTTGATTAGAGAATTCATCAATTATGGGTGTGATCTTGTTTTGCCCTCTGTTAATGATATATCGGATATGATAGAATCTATTAGGGGAGGAGAATTTGAAGGAAGCTGAAATATCAAGAGAAACATTTGAAACAAATATTAAGGTTAAAGTGAACCTTTATGCAACTGGCTCAGCGGACGTTCACACGGGAGTATCATTCCTAGATCATATGCTCAGCTCTCTTGCCACCCACAGCCTAATCGACATATTTATCAGGGCCTCAGGCGACTTAAGCCACCATATTATTGAGGACGTAGCTATATGTCTAGGTGAAGCCGTAAGGAAAGCTATCGGGGACTCGACGGGTATAAGAAGGTTTGGATACGCAATCGTCCCTATGGACTGCTCGCTGGCATTTGCAGCGGTAGATCTTTCAAATAGACCATACCCAAAGATCGACTTGAAGCTTGAAGGTAAGCGTATTGAAGACATGCCCTGCGAAGACATATACCATTTCCTCGAAACCTTAGCAACATCTTTACGTGCAAACGTACATTTATGGGTTCAATATGGACTAAATGATCACCACAAAGTTGAAGCAGCCTTTAAAGCTTTAGCCCTATCTCTAAGACAAGCTATCTCAATAGATCCGGAGAGGATGAACATACCCAGCTCTAAGGGGGCACTATAGAAGGTGACTTCAAAAGCCGTCATACTGAATTATGGGGTCGGAAATCTTTTCAGCATAAGGCATGCCATAGAAAAAGCTGGTTTAAACGCCGAGATAAGTTCAGAGATTCAAAACCCTACAAATATTGACGCGCTTATCCTTCCAGGAGTCGGCAACTTTAAGGCCGGGGCTGAAAAATTGCTGAGGATTAAGGGCTGGCTCGCGGATCTTGCTAAAAGCGGCGTTGTAACCTTCGGCATATGCCTAGGTATGCAACTGCTATTTCGAGAAAGCGAGGAAAGCCCGGGGCTTTTCGGGCTGGGACTACTAAGGGGTAAGGTTGTTAAATTACCTAGGAGCGTTAAGGTCCCCCATATGGGCTGGAACACCCTTGAAATAATTAAGCCATCAGATTTCCTGGATGGAATAAGCGAAAAGGATCATTTTTATTTTGCTCACAGCTATTACGCGCTTCCGGAGGACAGGTCTATGGTTGCCGCTGAAACTGATTATGGTGTAAAATTCCCATCAATAGTAATGAGGGACAATATTTTTGGGGTTCAATTTCATCCTGAGAAATCGGGTAAAGCCGGTGAGCGAATAATTAAAAATTTTGTTAGGATAGCTAAGCGTTAAGGGTGAATATTATTGTACGTGATTCCCGCAGTTGACATAATGGGCGGCAAGGTTGTTAGATTATTGAAGGGCAGCCCCAATTTAGTGAGATCCTACGAGTTTTTAGGCGATCCATTATTAATCGCCAAGAGATGGGAATCCGAAGGTGCGCCAGCAATACATATTGTAGATTTAGATGCAGCGCTTGGAGTGGGAGAAAACACAGAATTGATACGTAGAATAATTCAGTATGTTGATATCCCAGTTCAGGTTGGGGGAGGAATTAAAAATACGGAGCGCGCTTGCCGATTAATTGAGGCTGGCGCTGAAAAAGTAATCCTAGGTTCGCTTGCATTCAGAAATATAGAAGCCATCAAATCTCTTTTAAGGAAGTTTGGATTTGATAGAATTATCATAGCTCTGGATCATTTAAACGGCGAAGTGGTTGTCGACGGTTGGAAAACTCGAACGGGCATAATGCTTGAAGAAGCAGCCCAAAGATTCTCATCCATTGGAATTAAATTCTTCCTGGTGACATCAACTCAGCATGATGGAATGATGGACGGGACGGATATAAGGAACCTGCTTAGAGTTTTGAATATAGGCGTTAACGTTATAGCTTCCGGCGGAATAAGAAGCCTCAACGATGTAGTAACCTTAAAGGGGCTCGGCGTCTACGGCATCATCGTGGGCAGAGCGCTTTATGAAGGCTTATTTAGCCTTAAAGAAGCTTTAAAAGTGGCCCTTTAATAGAAGAGAGATGAGGGAAATATGGTTTTAGTTAAAAGAATAATACCATGTTTAGATGTGGATCATGGAAGGGTTGTTAAGGGGATAAACTTTGTTAATTTAAGGGATGCTGGAGACCCAGCTGAGCTTGCAAGACGCTACAGCGAGGAAGGCGCTGATGAACTTGTTTTCTTGGACATAACCGCCTCTCCGGAGAAAAGAAGCATACTTAAAGACGTTGTGAGATCCGTTGCGGCTGAAATAAACATACCCTTCACAGTTGGAGGCGGAATAAGAGGCGTTGAAGATGCACGTTTAGTTCTCTGCAACGGCGCCGATAAGGTTTCAGTTAACACCGCCGCTGTTGAAAAACCCATTCTGATCAGAGAGCTTGCTGAAAACTTTGGTTCCCAATGCGTTGTCCTAGCTATAGATGCAAAGAGGAGATACGAATATGCATCAAATAAAATTATTGTAGAAACCGCTGAGGGACCATGCTGGTTTGAAGTCTACACTTATGGTGGGCGTAAGCCAACCGGTATGGATGCTCTTAAATGGGCTGTTGAAGGCGCCGAGATTGGAGCTGGCGAGATCCTCCTAACATCCATGGACAGGGATGGAACAGAGAAAGGATACGATATTGAATTAACTAGAGGAGTCGCTGAGCGCGTCAATGTACCGGTCATAGCAAGCGGCGGAGCGGGTAGACCTGAGCATTTCCTTGAAGCCTTCACGCTCGGCAAGGCTGACGCTGCGCTGGCTGCTTCAGTATTCCACTACAGCAAATACCCCCCACCGGTGATTAAGCATTTTCTACATGAGAGGGGCGTGCCAGTTAGGCTTTGAAGAACCTAAAAATTTTAAGCTTAGAAGAATTGGATTTTGAGAAGTGCGGCGGAATATTACCCGTTATTGTGCAGGATGATTCTGGAAAGGTTTTAACGTTAGCCTACGTGAATAGGGAAGCTTTAGAGAAAACTATGGAGACTGGTTACGCTCACTATTTTAGGCGCTCCCATGGCAGAGTTATGAAGAAGGGTGAAAAATCTGGGCATGTCCAAGAGGTTTTAGATATCCTTGTAGACTGCGACCATGATGCGCTGCTTTTCATCGTAAAGCAGAGCGGACCGGCATGCCACCTAGGCGAGGAAACATGCTTCCATAATAGGCTGAAAAAATGATCTGCATTCAAGATGAATCATCATGCGCGCCTTTCTTAAGCGTACTGACAAGTTTACAGAAGTAGCATGACGCGTCTTTTAGAGATGTTGGCATTCCGCAAATAGCGCATTCATAGAGTTTAATCTCTCGATTTATAGATGCGGCTTCGAGCGTAGGCAGTATCCTTTTGAAATGCGACCGCATAAATGAGTGCATAAATGTGGGCATTCTCTCATTTATCATGTTTAGCAATTCCTTCCTCCTCATCATTCTTGAGCCCTTAGAGAATTGACAGTCAATAGTTCTAATCGGAAGGTTTCTATATTCAGCATATAATAAGCACTCCATATCCGTTAAGCCTATTAAAGGCTTAATTTTCGGTACAAACTTTGGATGGATTCTTGGTAAGAATGGCTTCATTCTCAAAAGAGATTCAACATTTCCCTCTAAATAAAAGTTGAAGAGAACTTCAACTGTGTCATTAAGATTATGCCCCGTAGCAATCTTAGTCAGCCCCATATCGTAAGCTATCTTATTAAATAGGTAGCGCTTTATTGTTCCGCACGCTGAACAGATTTTTCTGCCATAAATTGTGGATTTAAAATCGCCTATTCTAAGGCCTAGTTCCTTCTCTAGGCTATAGATGATGAGCTCCTTATCAATTATTTTTGCAAGATCATTGACCTTATATAGGCAATGCTCCGAGTAGTTGGGAACGCCTAGATTAATATATATCAAGTATATTTCAACCTTGTCGAATAAATTGCTTAAAATGTACGCTAGGGTTGAACTGTCCTTTCCACCAGATACTGCAACGCCGACCCTATCATTTCTAGAGAGCATTTTGTACGCATTAACAATATGCTTAACTCTTCTTTCAGTTAAAAGTAGGAAGCAGCTGGAACAGAGATTTAAATTAGAATGCGGTAAGTAGACCTCAGCCTCCTTTTTCTTGCACCTTCTACATTTGCCCGCCATTAAAAACGCCTCCTCACAGGAGCATTAAAGACCACTAGGTTAACGCTTATGGATCTGTAAACCGCCCATTCTACATGTTGAGACCCGGTCTTCCGAGATTTTTCATAGTATAACCCCTTTTTGAAGCTCCTCGTGGATTTGACCTCGCAGCCGAATGCACGCTCTTTCAGACCTTCGTTTTCAATCTGAAATGTGATAAATTTAAATTTTCTGCACGTTTATCCCTACTTTCTCGTTAACTACTTGTCCAATTATAAGGTGCCCGCTCATAAGCGGTTGCCAATCTTCCTCGAGATTTGTCTTTTCCGATACTACCACCAGTTTTTCGGGGCTGTAAATGTAGGACATCTGCATTGCTGGCTGGTCGCTATAACATAGGGATGTTGCCCGCCCATCCCTTTCCTCATCATACTTGCAATACGCATAGAGTTTTTCACCATCGCTAAATATAATATTTAAGCCGATGAAGGGACTATCTTTATCAGGGTATTTATCCCGGTTCTCCAACCAGACTCTATGTAGATCCCTCTGAAAGTTCCTTAATGCCTCTGAAATACTCCTTCCCTCAGAGATCTCTTTCATTATGTACCAAAAGTAAACTTCGCTATCGTTTAAACCCTTTATGTTAGGTTGCCAGTCACCAAGAAGATTCGCCATTTCATCCGGCAAGTTTATTACTCCATTGTGTGCAAAGACGTAATTTTTGTAGCAGAATGGCTGAGAATTCTCAATTGAAAGAAGTTTTTCCTTCGGTAAGCCCCTTGGATTGCTCGCCCTTCTTACATGTGCAACTATCACGTTTGAGCTGATACTATTCACAATGTACCCGAACCTTTCATACTCCTCGAAAACCGGTTTTTCGCTTTTCACTGTCTTTAATGAACCGTTAATATAGAAGCCGACGCCCCAACCGTCGCCTTGCAGCCTTCTCGGATCAGTCTTGCTTTGAGCATAAAGTGAGCATGGATCACTTATAAGATATTTTAAGGCATTAGATGGTTTAACCGATAGCATACCGAAAAGGCGGCACACTGCTCATCAATCCTCCCATAGAGCTAGCAGATAGCATATAGAGTATTACACGTTAAGTTAAATTTTTGCCTCCACAGAAAGGGTAATGTAGCCACCTAATGAATCAACATCATCCACAAACTATTCCCTGATGTTTATTCTAATTTATAGACTTAATGTCCTCATTGAATCTTCAGAGTTCTTCGTCTTAGGGATGAATGACAGCGTCTTTCCGATCGCTCTGGCTGTGAAAACGGACTGGGGCATGTGTGGTTTTGGGCTGCGTGATAAGATTTGAGGCGGGGTGAATTTGTGGCGCAATATATATATGACTTCTTTGCTATTAATTTTGTGTGGGTGGATGTGGTTGGGGTGTTTTTCCGGTGGGCGGGATGCTGCCCTATCTATTTTTGTGGTTGCTTTGGTATTTTTGGGTGGTGTTGTTTATGCTGCCTTTATGGTTCAGGGTGCTGGTAGGGGTGTTTGTGTTAGGTTTGTTGATGAGTTGGATAGGCCTTTAAGCGGTGTAGATGTTTATGTTCAGGTTTGGGCTGTTGACCCAAATGCGGTTCCATCTACGGTTGACGTCTACTGTGGTAGGCTTATGGGAAGCGAACTGTTTATAAGCGCTGGGAACAGCGCCTTCAGAAGGGTTCTGGAGGGCTGGAATGGGCTGTACCCGAAAGACAGCGAGTACGAAACCTTCCTAGGAGTATTCATCTGGGTAATTGCAGGTGATAGGGTTCTCTCGTATCCGCTAGTAGTGGTCAGCTACAATCCGCTTTTGGCTTCGAAGAGCATAGTATATAGGAGCATTATGATGAATGTGTACTCGATGAGCCCTGAGGGTTTAATGCCCGAGTGGGTTAGGGAGGCTGAGGCTATGGAGACTATGGAGCCAGCGGCATCGCCACCAACATACATGTACATTCGCGATAACCAGCTCTCATGGGAGTCGGGAACCTATGTAGAAGTACCAATACTAATAGTGCATAATGACTACGCTTATAGTGGCGTAATCGGGGCATCAATAGGTATTCTCACTAGTTTTAAGGTTGGTTGCAGGTTATCCGCAGGTTATGGAGTAAATATAAGAAGCAAGTTGCTTAATGCGGAGATACCTTCGCCGATAAAATTTATGATATCTAATCCGGTTAGGAGCGGATACTACAGCTTCTCTGAGAACTTAATCGTCCCCCCTGGGGTGAAGCGTTATGTTTGGATTAGTGCTAAGGTTGCCCATATCCACTATAGGGAGGCGTTTGCATATCCGGACACTGAGGAGGTAATATATTATACTGGTAATGAAATGATGCTGGACTACATATATGATTTTCAGGTTAGTGGAAACACGATCAACGGCGATGTTAAGGACGGTTCGCCGCCGTGTGAAAGCCTCATATTTGGTGGAACTGTTGAGGAGAATCTTGTTGTAAGTGACACTGTTCTAAGCGACGGTGATCTAGACGTGGATGAGAGTATACAGTTCAGCCAGATCCTTAATTGTTACGATGTATACGATGTTGATTCTGAGATAGGATTGCCGATTGGGGCGATCATAGCCCTACTGTCGAATGCTCTGGGCTTTACAGGTTCAGTTGCCACCGTTATAACGGCTGTTCTATCAGGGATAGCTCCATTCATATCGAACATAGACTCAGCAAACGCCTTCATACTTGGTAATTTAAGGAATTGGGGGCGGGAGGGTACTACTGGCTATGATACTTATGAGATCATATATTGCAGGGTCAGCAAATATCAGTATCAGGCGCCAAACAACCAATACTTCAAGGTTCCAGTCGGCATATACTTCAGATGCGCATGAAAAATACTCAGTAAAATCATAACAAAAATTGCGAAATTTAGAAAGAAAAGTATAATAACCCTCTTTTTTCTTTTTCGAGGATTTATGAAATCTTTTGGGAAGACTCTGAAATATTTAAGAGAAGAGTAATAGAGAAGCCAGAGTGAGAACTTGCTTATTGAAGACTTTATAGCATAGAATTTAATTGCGGAGTTTGCTAAGAGAGTTTATGGTGCTATTTATCGATTTCCTCCTCTATTCTAACTGCTGTTTCAAGTTCTCTAAGACTTTTTATGCCAACAGAAACGGAATGCACATATGAAATCTTAAACGCGTATCTTAAGGCCTCTTCAGCCCTATCTGCAAGCCTACCTCTAGCTAGAGCCTTCATGAGGTAGACTCCCTTCCCCAAATTATAAAGTCTCCTAACCGCTGAGTGCATAAGCTGCAGGTTCCTTTCCCTGATATTGAGCCCCTCAATATTTAGAACTGTCAGCACCACATCCACCTCTGGAGCATCAGCCAAGGCTAAGGCCATTTCCGCTGAGTGCGTTGAAACCCCCACTGCCCTTATGATCCCCCTCCTCTTAGACTCTAAGAGAAAATTTAGCACACTCTTTCTAGCATTAAAGTCTTCAGACGTATCAACGGCGTGAAGCATAAATATGTCCAAGTAGTCAGTTCCAATTTCATGCAGAGCATCCTCAAGATCTCTTTCAGCTCCATCCATATTCTCACTGTAAGTCTTGCTGGTAATTACAATTTTGCTTCTATCAATCACTTTAGTGGCTTCTTTAATTGCCGGGTATGAACCATAACTCTCAGAAGAATCCCAAAAATTAACTCCGAGACTGAAGCCTTTAAGCAGTATATCGCAGCCTAAAGGGGAACCCCCATAAATACTAGCGTAATCAGTGCCTATGCAGAGCCTTGAAACTCTGAGGCCAGTTTTGCCTAAGGATACTATACGCAACTTCGACGCCAAACTCATGTAAGCATGCGCATAGTTATATGTTTTTGGGAGAAAATGTTCCTTAATGATATACTGGCCGAATTTTATGGGTTAACCCTTCATTTCCTAATAGATATTAATATCATCACGTCTCTCTCTAATCCAACGAAAACATCATCCATGTAATATCGGATTAGAAATTCCTGCTTAACTGTGCCAGCCTCAGATGCGATCCAATAATTGCCAGTTACATTAACCTTCATGAGCACTTCATCTACCAACGTGATTTCTTCCCGATTATACTCTATTTTAGCGCAGAAGTACGTGTTTCCATCCTCAGCAACAATATTTTCAAAAGTCTTCACATGATTTTCTTCAATTATTTCACCATAATACACGGTTCCCTCAACTGTTAAAGTGAAATTACCCCGATGGCTCCAACTTTTATCTCTAGTTAATGGATATGGAGGCTCAGGTATAGGCTCCTCATATACGCATTCCCTACCGTCTGAAACCCATTTCTCTAAGGCTCCATCCTCAGTGAGATAATAATGAATCGTCTGATTCGCCCTCTCAATAATTATTTCCCTCTCACTATTCTTAAGCCACCTAAATGTAAACTCGTTACCGTCAACCTGCTCCCTAAAAATCTTCTCAGTTCCAACGGGCAAATCCGGCCTGGTGATCTTTCCCTCCACAGCCTCCTCTTTTTCCGGAATCTGAATACTTACATTTGCAATAAGAGAGGCGATGTTAACTAAGAACTTATAATTGTCCTCAACATAGCAGTAGGGCTCCATCAAAAATGTTAAGTCTCCAACGGCTATCACGGTGCCATTCCCCCATCTAGCAGCGGCTACCACAGCATATTCATCCGCTCTTTCCGCAACCGAAGAATATGTTTCGCTTGATGTCCATGCGATGCCTTTATCAGCAGAATATATTCCGGCCGCCGTGAAGAGAACTAGTGAATTTAAACCTTGGGTTAATGCATGATTGCCAAAGTTTCTAATGTAAATGTTTCTGTATATCCCAAAATATTCCGCTTCATTGTAAAGGTAACCCTTAGCGAGGGACAGTCCAAATCCCGTGGACAGCGAATTTATCGGAGCAATTATCTCTGACCTTAGCCCCTCCAATCCTATATATTCCCATGCTGGATCAAAGAAAAGCAGCAATAAACCTCCTTTCCCCACGAATTTTTTAATGGCATCCACCTCTCCGGCTGAGTATGGAATTGTTGGGGAAGCCACGATGAGCGCCGACGCATTCCCTAACCTAGAAGACGCATCACTCCATGAATATGCAAAACTCACACTAACATTCATCTTCGCCAATTCAAATATTAGTTTATCCAGCACCCACCAAGAGACTTGATTTCCATGCGAAACATCGATTACAACGTTTCCTCCACTAGTAGATAATGTAGCATTAAACTGCGTTGAAAACGCAAACTGGGAAGATGAAAGTATGGCTTCCGGAGGCAAATAAATATAATGTATGGCTGGGGGCGGATGAAGGACATTTAACATATCCATAGTTAACATGCTGGCATTCATTAATGTGTAGTTCCTGAATTCCGTCTGAAACAGCGAGTCCTGCGTAGTCCCTGGCTTAATCTCAACAACCTCATATCTTGTTAGATTGGCTCTTTGAGCAGCCATTTTAATAGCGCTCTGCAGAGAACCTACCTCATCAACCAAGCCTAGTTCCAAAGCTTCAATCCCAAGATATATCAGCGCCCTCTTAAGATGATCCTGCGGAATCTTAAGTTTATCACCTCGATTCCTCTCAATGGCTGATAGAAAATTGTCTAGTGCTCGGCTTAAATTGAATGGAAAGAGAAGCTGCGAGAAACCAGTCCATTTATATGCGCCAGTTTCTATGGAAACCTCGGAAGGCACCAGTATTGGAGGCATGGAAGCTTTTACACCCACATTTCCCACCATAGATGTTGGATGAACAAAGATGTGGTCGGCTGAGACGGCAATGTAATAGCCTCCTGAAAGGGCTGAAACAACCGAAGCCACCAGAGGCTTCCTTTCTTTAAGCACTAGAAGATCAAGATAAATCTGCTCAATATAGTCCGCGTAGCCTCCGCCGGAATCAATAACTACAACAACGGCTTTAATGCTATCATTAAAAATCGCTTGGCCTATAACATCAAGATAACGCTTAACAACGCTGGGTTCCTCTATATAACCCTCAATCCTTATAACGCCTACAATGTCCCTTCTAGGGTACACGGGTGTGATCTTAAGATAAAACGCGTAGCCAGCTAACAAAATGAGAACCGTGGCAAGCAACGCAATGGCTATAACCCTTCTCTCCTCAATTTTGGATCTGAATAACGTAGGCATATCCCAACCTCAATTCTACTGCTTTAATATAGAAAAATCTTTTACTTAAATCACCAATAAAATTGAAGGCATGTTACAATATTTAAATCTTATCCGCTGAGTTTACTAACGCTCGATCGAAGAACTATTAATAAATAATTACCACTATAAGCGTTTAATCGATTTTTATGACTTAACTGTTTGCTCACAGTATCTTGCTGGTTCGTAGGTTAAGGTTATCTGATGAAAAATTTAATATTCCGCCTCAACCTTCCTAAAGTTTCCAGCACGGTAAACCATTACTTCTCTGAAGCTCCAGGTTCTATGATGTAACTTATTGGAAAGAGGCTCGCGTGTTCCGATGTTATATACTTTAGAAAAGCAAACGCTCTCCCCGGCGGATGCTCATGCCTAAAAGTGTAAAATATAAAACCCTCTCTTGTAAATACAATGTCCCCATATCTAGGTTTCCAGCAGCCCAAGCCTTTTGAACGTTTCATCCCTAGGAACCCCGTTTTCATCCCATCCTCTAGCCGCATAATACTCATTTAACATTACATTAAGATCTTCAGGGCTGATAAAATTTCCTAATGTTCCTCCCCCACTTAGTCCCTCATACATTATGCGATAGGGTAAAGTATCATCTTTTCGAGTGATACCGCACTTCACATTAAACATTCTTTTAATATTATATATTCTTTCTCCAGCCTGAAGCATTTGTTCCAAGGTTGTGGGAATACCTGTAGTAAGCGTGTATAATCCAGGCATATGACCCGGCGGTATGCCGAGGAACTTACATATTATCAATGACTCTAGAACTTCATGCCAATTCTGCACGGTTGCCAAGACTTTCCCCTTACCTTTTATTTCAAATCTGTCAAGACGCTCATAGATCTTTAGGTCTGTCATCCTCTCTCCCTGCTCTACGCGAAGTATTAAACCTTGCAGGTGGCATGCTCCCCTATTTGATATGGCATATTGAAGCCCCATACCAGTAAATGCCCTAGGATCATGCATCGGCATCTCAAGCCCCTTAACATGCATGGCAAACTTTTCGCTTCCCATGCCAATTTTTTCCGACGCCCTCTTAACACCCTCAGCTAGAATGTCGCCTAGCCCCTTCCTTTCGCCTATAGCCTCAATCAGCTTAAGTATTACCTCCGCATCACCCCATTTCAGGCTTAACCCCATCGCATCCTGCTCATTAATGATCCTTCTTTCATAGCATTCCATCGCAAAGGCGATGCATACACCTGTTGAAATAGTGTCTAAACCATACTGATTACATAATAAATTCGCCTTAATTATGACATCCAATCTATCATTTAGCAGGAGCGAGCCGAGAGCAGTTAATGTCTCATATTCAGGGCCCCTCTTAAGTTCCAGCCCAGCGTAAGGACCCTCATCAACCCTCACATACCTCCAGCATGCTATTGGACAGTTCCAACAAGCCCTTTTACTTTTAACCATCTTTGCGTTATATGTCTCGCCAGATATTCTATCAATCTCATTCCATTTACCTAAAGCAAAATTTTTCATTGGAACATCCCCATACTCGTAGAATGATAAAAGCTCTCCGCTTGTGCCATATGAGGCATGTATCTGCGTTGTCGGAAAGGACATTATTTGAGGATAGATCCTCCTTAGAATATTGCGGATTCTATCAGAATCCTTCACTGGGATCTCTTTTGTCCCCCTAATAACCACAGCCTTCAGCATCTTTGAGCCCATAACCGCGCCCATTCCACATCTGCCAGCTGCTCTTCCCTCATCGTTTATAATTGATGCAAAACTAACCAGCCTCTCACCAGCCGGTCCTATGCATGCAACCTTAAATTCCCCGCTGAGACTCTTCTTAATTAATTCCTCAGTTTCAAGGCATCCTCTGCCCCAAAGTTCGCTTGCATCATCTATTCTAATGTCCTCATCATTAATTAAGAGGTAAACCGGTTTCTCTGATTTTCCCTCAACTACTACGCCATCATATCCAGATCTTTTTAGTTCCCTAGCCCAGAAGCCGCCCGAATGTGCTTCGCCCCAAGCATTAGTTAAGGGAGACTTAGCGCAGACGACATATCGCCCGGTGCATGGCACAGGGGTTCCCGTGAGCGGGCCTGTCATGAAGACAAGCCTATTCTCCGGGTCAAATGGTGAAAACTCTGGTTTAACTTCATCATAAATTATTTTAGCTGCTAATCCAACGCCTCCAATAAACTTCCTTAAAGTTTCCTCATCAACTCTATCAACCTGTATCTTTCCCGACGATAGGTCTACTCTTAATATTTTGCCCATGTAACCATGCAATAGAGATCACCTTAAGTGTTAAACCTTGTAAAGCCTCTTTATCAATTCCATATCTTTCTCTGGAATTAGAGGCAGCTCCTTCTTGAACAAATATGCAACAAGCTGCGCTGTAGCAACTTCTTCCAGAGTTTCAACAATAGCCTCGGCTTCTAGAAGGTTGCTTCCAACCCCTATAACGCCGTGATTCATTAGTATCAGGGCCCTAGCGCCCTCTATATGCTTGCCAACAAGATCCGCCAGAGCATCAGTGCCTGGGAAAGCCCACGGCACCACCTGAACCCTTCTTAAAACGACGGCTGCCTCAACTGTTACTGGCTGTATTTGGATCCCGGCTAAAGCTAAGCCGGTTGCAATTGGATTATGACTGTGAATAACCGCATTCACATCAGATCTTTTCTTATAAATTATGGCGTGAAACGGTGTTTCCACAGATGGCCTTAAAAAGCCCTCAGTAACCCTACTTTCTAAATCCGCCTTTATCAGATCATCCGCCGTTAATTCGCCTTTAAAAACTCCGCTTGGAGTTATCCAAAACTCGCTTGCTCCAGGAAGACGGGCACTAACATTTCCGCCTAAAGCCGATATTAAACCCCTGTCGAAGAGCCTTCTCATCGTCTTGCAGATGTCCTCTTTTAGCTCCTCTTCCGAGCCTAAGGGCAAAAATTCCTCCATAGCCATCACTTTATAGCCATTTTTATTCGCAACTATAATTGACGGGGCAATTAAACCTTTTTCATGAATTGCGGATTAAAGAGGATTACCATAAAATTTCATACAATCAGAAATTGTCGATATCGAAATATCATAATTATAAAGTTGTGGAAATCGCTAAATTTTAGCCTTCTAATTTTACGAAAAGAGACTGATTAAAGGAATAAAGAATTTATCTTAGAAGTATAATGTTTATATTGCCCCAATGATTTGCGATGGACGGACTGAGCATGTGATGAACCATTGCAGATATGAGGGGTAAAACAATCAAGGCATAGACACCCTTTCTACAGAATAACAATGGGTTCGAATTGGAAAAGAATATTTTGGCATAAAACGAATATTATTATTGAGGTTTAATGGTGAAAGAGAACTCTGAAATCGAGGTTTTGGAGAGCATCTGTAAAGAGGTTAAGGAAGGTGGAAAAATAACTGGAGAGCAGCTAACTCGCCTAGCATCGCTCTTCGGCTCTCGCTTTCAAAAAGCTTGGGAAGCCGTTAGAGACGGTAGGGTTAAAAAGTACACTTTTAGGCCGAGCGGCAGAGTGGTTTGGATAGTTGTTGGCAGGGAGAGGGATTATCTCGTCATGCCGGACGCTGGATTCTGCTCTTGCGATGATTTCTACTTCCATGTTATGAGTAGGAAGGCCCATTTATGCTACCATCTGATCGGGCAGAAACTTGCTGAATCATTAGGCTGGTATGATGAAATAGAGGAGGGCGATGACATGTATGACTTCTTAATGGACGAGTGGAAAAAGGCAATACCTTAAATATTCGATCAAGAAAAATTTTTAGAGGTTGAATCTATATGAGCGCAGAGGCATACTTTAACACACTTGGATCCGTCATATTAACATTGATCTTTGTGGCCTTCATGCTTATCTTTCTATACCTCGTTTACTGCGAGGAGGAAAAAACATCTAAATCTTAAACGCCATGCCCTCAATATTCTATTCCCCTCCTGGCTTGAATACCCATTCTCCAGGGATGCTTTATCTCCCGCATTTCCGTAACTAAATCAGCCCTCTCAATGAGCTCTCTAGGCGCATTTCTACCCGTTAAGACAATAGTTGTGGATTCAGGTATGTCCCTCAGAAGGTCTAGCACATCGCTTAACTTAATTAAACCTATTGAGACAGCGAGATTTATTTCATCTAAAATTAAAAGGCGGGGTTTCATTTTTAGGGCTTTTTTAGCGAAATCAAGCCCTCTCCTCGCAAGCTCATAATCAACCGGGTCGGGTTTTTTAAGATCAATGAACTCTTTCCGCCCAAACTGGTGGATCTCATAGTTGGGCGTAAGCCTTCTTCTAATCTTATATTCACCTATATCTTTACGTCCCTTCATAAATTGGACTATTATAACTTTATATCCATGCCCAATGGCCCTTAATGCTAAGCCAAAGGCTGTAATAGATTTACCTTCACCATCTCCCGTGTAGAGATGTATAAAACCCATAGATACCACCAAAATATTGGAAACTACTCATGTATTGATGTTGCTGAGAATATTTAATACTGCCGCTTATCCAAAACCTTATATTATGTGTGCCTAACTTAATACATCATTGTTGATAATGGAGGCGGTATCCTATGGAAGTATTCAAGGTGATATCGAATAGAAAAAGCATTAGAAAATATAGGAAAGAACCAGTATCGGATAGCGTTTTGGAGAAAGTTTTAGAAGCAGGCAGACTTGCACCTTCAGCTGCTAATAGACAACCATGGTGCTTTATAATAGTGAAGGATGAGAAGATTAAGGAGATGCTTATAGATGCATGTAGAGGGCAGAAGTTTGTTGGCGAAGCTGGGGCGGTAATTGCGGTTTTAGGAGACCCTAATGTTTCCAGGTGGTACAAGCAGGATCCATTCATAGCTGCAAGTTTCATGACTCTGGAGGCTTACGAGGAGGGGCTGGGCGTCTGCTGGATAGGGGCGTTTGAGGAGGAAAAAGTTAAGCATGTTCTAAAAATACCTGAGAACTTATCCGTGGTGATACTATTAACGGTTGGTTACCCAGATGAGGCGCCAGCGCCGAGACCTAGAAAGCCTAGAGAGCAAATATTTTTCTTGGATGAGTATGGTAAAACATATTCATTCCGAACCCTAAAATAGAGCCTCTTCAACTGCATAAATCAATCCTTTTCTTTTCCTATTCCTATATTACGCTTCAGATCCGCTAAGCAGTTTCCGCAGAATTTAGGTTGTTTCCTATCGGTCATACCTATATGAAGCGAAAAATGCATAACGCATAAAGGATTTGAACAATGGACTAAACCGAGTGCATGCCCTATTTCATGCACAGCCTCCTTAATGGATCTCTCTAAAAAAAGCTGCTCATTAGGCTGTTCACCATAAAATTCAGGCCTAAGTCTATAAAGCGATATTATCGCTGCCCTACCGGGACATTGAGCCTCGCCAAAAATGAAGTTCATTCCCTGAGCGTAAATATCAACATCCACGACGCCTAAAAGGATGCATGGACTCCCAGTTTCATCCTCAATTTTTAACGCGTAATTTAATGTCTTCTTCAATATTGTTTCGGACTTATATTGTCGCCTTATAGGATTGTAGGCTTCCTCAGGTAGCTGCAAAATATTCTCTAAAATCCTGCAGGCGCATTTGGGAAACGCCTCTTCTATACTTCTTCGGATGCGCTCTAAAAATTTCCTCTCAATGCTACCAATCTGAACTATGTATATTTCCATTTGCTAAACCTAGCCTATATGACAAATGTGTCTCCCGGATTTGGAGCGAAAGCTTCAAGCCCAACCTCCTCTTTAATCCACTTCGCAAACTTCTGACAGTTTCCGTTAGCCCCATGAATAGTATAAACAGTTGGTTTGCCCTTAAGTCTTTTAACGGTATCCTTCAGCTCCTTCGCCCCGCAATGAGATGAGAAATCGAAGAAGCCAACCTTGGCTTTAATTTTACGGACTTTACCATCTATGACGCATCTGCTTGTTTCCATTAGCTCACGCCCAGGAGTCCCTGGAATCTGGTAGCCAACTAGAAATACAGCATTCCTAGATTTCTTCCCAACGGTCTGGATATAATAACTTGCCGGTCCGCCCTTCAGCATACCGGCTGGCGCTATTATGACGCTGGGTTTTTTAGCCACTTTCTTCCGTTCCCTCCAATCATCAATCCACCCAACCATGTGAATGGCGTCCATAAATAGCCGCGGATCTTTAACAAATTCCAAGTGATTCATTATTATCCTGCTGGCCTCACGAGCCATTCCATCTATAACTACTGAATGCTCAAAGTGGTGGGCTGCGAGAACGCATGCAATCTCTTGCGCCCTCCCAACACTAAATGCTGGAACAAGAACGGTTCCACCCGACTCAACAACATCAGTAACCTCATCAATAAATTTCTCCTCTAGGGCTCTGCGCTCGGTGTGATCCTCGCTGGCATACGTGCTTTCAATGATAACCGCGTCCAGTTCCCCGCAATCGAAGACTGCGCCTCGTAGCAGTCTAGTTTCTATAGTATTAAAGTCACTTGTGTATAGTAAGCGCCTTCCCTCAGCCTCCACCAGCACCGAAGCTCCGCCTGGAAGATGACCAGAATTCAATAGACTAAATTTTATGTCGCCTACAGTTGCCTCCTCCTCATAATTAATGCTTACATGGCTCCTAATCATAGAGTTAAGCTCTATGTACTCAAAGGGTAGATAGTAGCTTGAAAGATGAATGAAATCCTTTATCAGCAGAGATGTCAGGCCTAAATTAAGCCTAGTTCCATAAACCCTTTTAGGTTCACTTATGTGAAATATTGGAATTGCACCTGAATGATCTAGGTGGCTATGCGTCGCTATTATGGCATCAACCTCTTTCGGCGGAATATGCATCGGGAAGCCGGGTGTATGATTAAGCATAACTCCATAGTCTAGCAAAATCTGCGCATTATTGGTCTTCACGGCAACTGCAGCTCTGCCAACTTCTCTGGCTCCGCCTAAGAATTTAATCTCCAACGAAGCTTTCTCCACTATTCATTTTACGGTTTTACTTTATTTAGGTTATTTCTTTAATTAAAAAGTTTCTATTTTAACTTTTTTAATAATATCGGACTTATTAAGAAGTTAACTTTCTATGGTCTGACATTAGAGGTAATTTTTCAATCTTAATCT
>JAGTRG010000015.1:23461-23768 GCA_018396435.1 Candidatus Bathyarchaeota archaeon | reverse complement strand
TTTTGAGATCCGGATACTTAATCGAGGATGAAAATGAGGAAATATATCTGAGTTGGAGGACAAGAGCTGAGGTTGATCAGAAAAAACTCATAGATTTGCTGCTTAAAACCGAGCTTGAATCTCCAGCCCAAAAACGGGAGAATTATTCCAATGAATAAAAAAGGGATTTTATATGGATGAAAGAGGAAAAATCCGTTTCATCGAGATCGTTGAGAAAGAAGGGGATAAGGAGGCTAGAATAAGCATTTTTCACGAATAATGCGCTGGACTTAAGGGGATAGAGGACTTTTCCTATCTGATCATCCTC
>JAGTRG010000015.1:16217-23451 GCA_018396435.1 Candidatus Bathyarchaeota archaeon | reverse complement strand
TTTTCCCTAAAGGACATACGGTGAATGTGGAAACAGGTGTTTTGCCTGTAGAAGCCCATCCCGCCCAAACCCGATAGGCTTATGCGTAGTAGAACTAATGAAGGTCAACGGATGCATTCTAACGGTTAAAAATTCAGATGCTTTTGAAGGCTCGCCAATAATTGATATTAAACCATACATCCCAAGGGCGGACTCGGTTCCAGACGCTAGGGTTCCAAAATGGGCGCTGTATGAGCCTTCAACTTGACATCTCATTATTAACATTCGGGTGTAAAAATTAGAGCGAGTAGTCTATAGAAGAATGCAACTCTAGTTTTCTTCACCATGTCGTGATCATCTGTTCCATATTAGCTCAAATCAGCTGTTTTCAGTTAAAATAAGCCAAAGATGAGCTTAAAATTGGATGCTCCGGGCGGGATTTGAACCCGCGTCTCCGGCTCGAAAGGCCGAAATACTTGACCGGGCTATACTACCGGAGCATTTATGTATTATGTGTTCTTTGGGTTTTTGTTTATGTTTCGCCCATTAGGAAGCGCATTTGTGCAAGTCTGTCCATTACTTCAACAATTGCCCTCTCAATATCATGTCTCTTTGCCTTATATGTGTTCTCATCGACTCTTCCCTTTTTGTAGTCCTCATCTAGCTTCTTTAGATCCTTAAGCAGTTGATCCCTTTGCTTCTCCAGATTTTTCGCCATCGCGCCAATTTCTTCATACATTTTGATTCACATCAAATAGTTTTAGGAGTATTTTATAAAATCTTGGGTTAAATATGTTTCCCTAGAATCTAAGCATTTTCAAGCATTCTCCTGGTTTTATGTTACTTTTTAGTTAAATGTTCAGCTAGAGCTTGAACGAAATTATAATAGTATACTTGCTTCGGCTTATACGACTCATCAATATCTAGACACGCTTAAGAAGAGGGAGATCCTACTATTTAACATTAAAATTGGCAGTGCTTGGAGAAAAACGAAAGATTTTTAGATATGTTCAGATTTCTCATTTTTGAGTTGTGAGGCGAGGCCCGCTGGGTTAGCAGGGCGGAAATACGCTGAACCCTAGATTCAGAGTCCCTCTCGGGGCCTCAGGGGTTTAAGTTCCTTTCCAGGCGTCAGCTTTAGGAAAATGTTACGTTGGAGATTTGGATGAGCGTATCTAGGATACCTGTGAAAATTTCCATTGAGGATCTGAGTGAGTCAAGGGGTTTTCTAATCCGCTTCCTATCTCCGAGAACTGTTGATGCAATAGTTAGAATGCTGCCAGTGGAGGGAAGAGCGGTTCTATGGAAAAGCGAAGTTTACTTTGAGATTCCATTAAGGATTGGCGAGGAGAAGCCTAGGGAGATGGTTAAGAGGGGGGATTTAGCGTACTGGCCGTTTGGGCGGGCAATCTGCATATTTTTAGAGGATATGCGCCCTTATACTCCGGTGAATCTAATTGGGCAAATTACGGAAAACATTGAAGTATTCAGTAGGGTAAGAAATGGTGTAAAAATGAAACTTGAAAGGCTCTAAAACGGCTGCCTCATAATGGTTTATAGATTTCCGTGTTTACACCGCTTGAAACACGGGCTATTACGCCATACCTGCAGAGGTCCTTAAGGAAGTCTCTGGCAACACTTAGGCGCAGATTGAAGCGTGAAGCCACAATATACGGCGTTAAAACCTTCATCCTCTGAATCTCCTTTATTATCTTCTCATCTTTTGGGTTGGGCGGAATCACTCCTGCGATTTTCTTCTCAGCCTGCGATGAAGACTTAGATTTCTTCCCCTCCTCTTTTTGGGACTCTCTAAACTGCGCTTTTTCAGCCTGTGAAATTGTTAGCTTCTTCTTTCCACCCATCGTTTCCCCTCCAAACATCATTATTTGTTAAAGAAAAATGGAATAAATCCCAGATTTATAAGTTTCTCTATTTCTTTACGCTACAGCGCTTACATCAACTTTATACTTTGCCCGCCACTCCTCAACCGGTATGCCGAGCGAACCCTCAATAATCGGCCTATGTATCGAGTTCATCGTGCAGAATGGGATTATTCTACCGTCCGGGGTAGCGTAATGGATAATGCAGCGTTGCACCCTCTCCAGGTCGAAATTGTATGGGTCCATGAAATGCATTGCAGATATCATAAGCATCTTCCTATGCAAGTCTCCGAGAGCATCGTAGCTTCCAGTTCTCAGAATCGGCCATATGTATTTTCTAAGCATGCTGAACTTAACGTAGCGTAATGCCCCTATAAAGCTCATTTTCGCCTTAGTATCATGCCCCTTCATCTTTTCTTCATATGTTTTCATCATGGACTCCATGAACTTGTCGACATCCGCATATCTAGTTATTGGCACCATTTTTCCATCCTCCATAAATATGTATGTTGCCATGCCGCAGTGGGGATGAGCTGTAAACTCAACGTAACGCTTATTTTTCAGTGCTCCAACCACCCGCGAAATCGGGACAACCGTGGGCACCGGATAGAAGTCTGAAACCTTTATTTGCCCCTCAGTCTGCTCTTCCACGAGCTTCATCCAGTCCGGTATGGTTATGCGCATCTTCATGCGTTCTTGAACTGGTATTCTTCCGCAGAGCGAAACGGGTTGAAAGTTTACGCATCGAACAACATCAAAATTCCGTATGGCAAACCTAATTATGTCTCCGACTTGGCTGTCATTAACGCCCCTGATGAGCGTGCAGACAAGAACTATGCTGTCTATTCCAGCCTTTCTACAGTTCTCAATAACCTTATTTTTCACTTCAAGCAGGTCGATGCCCCTAGTGAACTTGTAGATGTCAGGGGTTACACCGTCAAATTGCAGATAAATCGTGCTTACCCCGGCCTTCTCGAGAGCCTTGCAAAACTCCAGGTCTGAAGCCATCCTCAGCCCGTTTGTGTTAACCTCAACATGATTGAAGCCAAGGTCCTTCGCCATCTTAACAAGTTCAGGCAGATCCTCCCTGATCGTTGGCTCGCCGCCGGAGAACTGTAGGGCTGTGGCTGGAACCGGTTCATTGCTACGTAGGTTTATGAGCATTTCTCTAACCTCATCCTTAGTTGGTTCATAGACGTAGCCAGTTGTTCCAGCAGTTGCGAAACAAACTGGACAACGCAAGTTACAGCGGTTTGTCACATCTATTATCGCTAGCACGGTATGCGATTTATGTTGGGGGCATATGCCACAGTCATATGGGCATCCTTTCCGGGTTTCGGTTCTTGGATTTCTAAGTCCACTACCCATTTGGTCAAAGGCTTTCGCTCGCTCATAAAGCGCATAATCAGACCAGTATACGTCCTGAAAGAAACCGTGCTCCGGGCACTCTTTTTTAATATATACTTTATTGTCCTCCTCAAATATTGTTGCATCTAAAACCCTCAGGCATTCTGGACATATGCTCTTCGTCTTCTTTATTTCTCTCATAATTCACCACTATCATGAGTATATTTTAAATGTTTAAACAAGGTATATAAGAAATTTTTCAAACCTTTCATACGGTGGAAAGTGTTGAGTGAGGAGGTTAAAGTCGCCCTTAAAGAGATGGGGCTAACTGAATACGAGATGAGGGCTTATCTATACCTTCTAAAAGCCGGTTTATCAACGGCAAGTCAGCTAAGTGATGAAGCCAACATACCGTACTCAAAGGTTTATGAGGTTCTGAACTCTCTTGAGCGGAAGGGCTGGATAAGAAGCCAAGAGGGCAGGCCTAGGCTTTATTACCCTAAGTCTCCTAAAGAAGCTATTGAAGAGAACAGGCTGCGTATGGAGGATAAAATGAGGACTTGGCATAAATTGATTCTGATGGAGCTCCAGCCGATTTATGAGAAGCGGGAAATTAGGGAGAAACCGGATATATGGATATTTCGCGGTGAACCGGATGCCATCGCTAAGCTGAAGGAAATGCTTAACAACGCAAAAGTGGAGGTTCTTATAGCTGCGCCGAAAATAGCTCTACCGATTGTCAGCGCATCTTTACCATTTCTAAAAGCCTTCAGCGGGTCGGATGTGAAGTTGTTGATAATGTTATCCGGCGATCTGGACGAGTCTTCTAGGGGGCTGATCGGGCTGGGCGAGGTTAAGTTCAAGAGTGGAATGTTCGGCGGCGGCATAATTGTTGATGAACATGAGGCGCTGCTTATATTAGGCGAATCAGGGCCATCGTTGATCATATGGTCTAACCATTTAGACTTGGTGAGATTTGCAAAAAGCTATTTTTACTATCTTTGGGAGACTGCACATAAAGCTGATTAAAGAATGCTCTCTATTGCTTTCCTAATATTTTCAGCTCCCAAGTAAAGCATTCTCTCTTCATCTTCGCTTAGATCCCACTTCAGAATTTCCTCAATGCCTTTCCTGCCAACTATTACTGGAACCCCAATGCTTAAATCTCTCAGACCATACTCGCCTTCCAAGATAGCTGAGCATATGCAGAGTTCTCTTCTATCATTGAGGATTTTTTCAATCATGTTCGCCGTGTTGTTAGCTGGCGCATACACAGTTGCACCCTTCTTTGATATAACGGTTGAAGCCGCCTTTTTCAGATCCTCAGCAATTTCGTTCTTATCCTCCACTGAAAATGTTATTTTTCTATCTCCTATTTTCACCTTGCTGAAGACGGGGACCTGATTATCTCCATGTTCACCAATTATATATGCCTCCACGTCTAAAACTGGAACAGAATATCTTCTGCTGAGAATATGTCTGAACCTCGCTGAATCAAGCATGCCGGCGCTTCCCAAAACCCTACCGCGTGGAAGCCCAGAACACTTCCACATGAAATAGTTCATGACATCAACAGGGTTTGTCAACGTTATGATTATAGGCTCCTCACTAACACTTTTTAAGTTATGGGCAATATCCTTTATTATATTCCTATTTACTTCCAGAAGTTCAAGTCTGGATTTCATCCCTGGGCCTCTCGGCTTACCCGCAGCAACAACAATAATATCCGACCCCTCTGCATCACCGTAGCCTCCGGCATAAACATCCGTGTTATTTCTAAAGGCGATGGCTTGCCCAATATCCGCAGCGTTTCCTTCAGCCAGATCCCTGACAACATCTATAAGAACAATCTCTTCAGCGAGACCCCTATTAGCTACCTCATAGGCTATGCAGGAGCCTAGGTTTCCTGCGCCGATAACAGTTATCTTACACATGAAGCTCATTTTAAACGTCCAGTCTTAAATATTTTTAAGTGGCATGAGCCATTAAGTTCAGACTGAAAAATTTAAACCTACCTTGATCAATTATTAAGTATTGCAAATGTTAGGAGCGTTTCAATATGGTCAAAAGAATTAGGATTAAAAGCGATAGGATTGGCAGTGTTGATGCTGAACTCTTGGAAGATAAGAATCCGAAAACAGCTTCAGCGATTTGGGAAAAGCTCCCATTTGAATCTAGGGCGAACAGGTGGGGTGAGGAAGTATACTTCACAATACCCGTGGAGATGGACGAAGAAAACCCTCAGGAAACAGTTGAGGTGGGGGATATAGGTTACTGGCCCCCTGGAAGAGGATTCTGCATATTCTTCGGGCCAACTCCAATAAGCCGTGAGGGTGAGATTAGGCCCGCTGATCCAGTAAACGTGTTCGGCAGGATAATTGGCGATCCGAAAATATTTAAGAAGGTTAGAAGTGGGGATAAAATTAGGGTTGAGAGAGCATAAAAATTATGTTGGCCAACGATGATATTTTTGCGGTAATAGTAGCATTGGCTCTTCTCTATGATGATCAGTAGTAGGCTTCCGTAATTTCCTGGGGTAATATTTTTCTGATCTCCTCAAAATATGTTAGGATCCTTTTACCCTTCTCCATTATGAAATATTCCTTTCTATTGCTTGATTCGATTTCTTTTATGAGGTTTTGGGAGACCAGAAAGTTTAGGATCTCTTGCAGCGGCATCCAGG
Source organism: Candidatus Bathyarchaeota archaeon (assembly GCA_018396435.1). Classification (GTDB taxonomy): domain Archaea; phylum Thermoproteota; class Bathyarchaeia; order Bathyarchaeales; family DTEX01; genus DTEX01. The sequence goes on along the minus strand of JAGTRG010000015.1, from coordinate 17,562 downwards.
AGAGGTTGGTTTTATACATTATCCTAGTCGGCTTGCTTTCTCCCTTGCCTATTACACGTAAAACCTCTAAGTAAACTTCAAGTCTGGATCTTCTTCTTCTAATCATGAAGACCACGATTCTTTATTGATTCGGAAGCTATCAGAGAATTATTTATTCGTTGTAAATATTTAAAACTTATGAATTTCATCTATAGTTTTCCACTGTTTTGGAGAATCATCGCTAGGTTTTTCCCATATTTGGATAAAAGAATTAATTACCTTCCCAAAATTGGTGAAAATCGTTTTATATTTCCATTTATTAGAAAATTTCAGTTATTTTTCCTTTTTATCGTTTTATTCTTCCTTTTTCGGCTAGAAAGGTTTAAATTGCCCTTATCAATACTTCATTTCAAGGTGAAGTAAAAATGTTAAGTAAGAATGTTACTATGCGTGTAAATTCCAGAAGAAGCAGCGTTGAAGTTATTGCTGACATACTGCATATTGCCCGAAACGGCGCTAGGAAGACACGTATAGTTTATGGCGCAAATATAAACTTTAAGCTCTTAAATAATTATTTGAGAAGGCTTGAGAGAAGCGGGCTGATTGCGACTGACCCTAGGGACAGCGCTATAATTAAAACCACTGAGAAGGGCAAGGAATACCTGCGCCAATACGAGAGCCTTAGAAAGCTTGGGGTTCTATAAGAGGTGAAAAATTTTGCTTTCAGCTTCTGGCATTTTTGCAACAACCCTGCTATTATTGATCGCTATGGGAATGAGCAAAATCTTCCAGCTACTCCATAAAAAGCGTCATGAAAATCCGCTTTATTTCTAGGTATAGGAATTGAAAATCTACGATTCACAGAGAAACTAAAGATGTTGAGGCTGCTCATGAATTAACAGAATCGTTGACGGGGGAATTTTATGAAAAGCCTGTTCTGGAATAAAGTTAGAGGGTTGATATATGAAAAGGCGGTTGAGCTTTACATACAGGATCGTATGCATCTTAATGTTTTCATCATGCCGACTGATTCTGAATTAAGAGATTATGGATATTTTGAAAGAGCAAAAAGATCAGCTTTCATACAAATCAATTCTGAAAACATATGGAAGAAACGGCTTTATTCAGAAAAAGAAATGTTCAAAAGATCATTTCATGACACAATATCTTCCAGTCACTCCATATAAAGTGTCATGAAAATTAGCTTGCTTTATTTCTAGGTAAACTAGGCTGGCAATGCTTATTCTATTCCATTATGATGCTCAGCAATTTTCAGGATATTTCTCGCTTCTTTCTCGTCTCTGCATGAGACGCAGAGCATTAATCCCCTATATTTAAGTTTTGAAAGCAAAAGTTCAACTTCTTC
>JAGTRG010000015.1:0-16207 GCA_018396435.1 Candidatus Bathyarchaeota archaeon | reverse complement strand
GGCTCGCAGCTAATTACTAGGCATTTATCCGCATTAAGTATTTTCAAACATAAATCTATCCATGCAGACATGGGTTTTGAACCCACTCCTGGAACCCATTGGATGCCGTCAAGGCGTTCTATCCCTAATAAGTGATCTAGGTTGCCTATAGCCATCGGACCATCAAGATGGAATATTGAGTTGTCAAGATAATTTGCCAATGTGATTTGCTCTTCAAGAAAAAATTCCTCAAACATTTTTGGCGAGACTAAGCCTGAAAAATCATCTTGAAGCGCAAAATATCTCTCCCTTGAATACGCAGGTATCCATGTTATTGAGCCCCTCTGTATTCGCGAAATCTTCTGGTAATAGCTTTCAAAGACCTTAATGCATATTTCAGTAAGCTCCCTTAGCAGCCTTCTAACTTCTCCGGGTTCTCTATATAGGCTTTTCACTAGGTTTAGGGTTCCAGCTGCAGCGGCCAGAGAGTCGCCACCGTAATGTATGTCGGGTATTCCAACCAGAAATTTTCCCTCAGCAACCTCACATATGGCGTCGAGAATATTATTCATCATCATCCACCATTTGTTATCCTCTCTAAGATTAGGCTCATATTTAGATAGATTTTCAACGAAGGGTTCAGCCCATGAGGTTTCTTCCGAAATAAATTTTAGATCTGCCCCTAAGAATGCGGTGAAGGAGTTGGGTCCTAAATTTGGCAGATACCACGGTATGGCATCGCCTAAAAACATTGTCCTTTCAAAGTAGATTTCAACTTTTTTCAAAATATAATCCATGTTTGTCCAGGCCTCCTCCATGCTTCTAGGGGTTGGAAAATCCATTCTCAACCTTTCCCGCCTCGGAGCTGTAATATAAAGTATCGGTACGTCTAAGGGCTCCCTATTCCAAAAAGCCTCAAACCTTTGCTTTATATCCTCAAAGTTAACCTCATCAAGGTATGATCTCAAACTGGCAAATCCTCCTTTAAGGCTTTTATGTAAAGACATTAATTTATTAATGAACGAATTAATGTTTTGGTGATGGATATGCCTATTGTAATAATTGAGATGTGGGCTGGGAGAACGGAGGAGCAGAAAGCCACCGTCATAAGAGGGGTAACTAAAGCCTTTGAGGAGATTGGGATTAAATCGGAACATGTGCAAGTGATAATACACGAGGTGCCCAGAAGCAATTGGGGCATTGGTGGCGAGCAAGCGTCAAAAATTTTTCTATAGCTAAATGAAAAGCAACCTTTCTTTTTTCAACCTATTTTCTTTTTCCGGCTTACTTATCTTCTGCTTGGCTAGGGGGATTCGGTTCTGTTTCCTTTGCGTTTAATAATTTAGATATTATCTCTTTATGATATATGGGAGCTAAGGCGCAGAGTAAGGACGCTGTAACTGTAAGCCAGAAGGTGATTGTGAACCCTGCTCTAAGCGGAATATCTAATGAAACATTCATGATGCTTACTGAAACAATTTCCTCACCTACTATTGGAAGGGTTTTATTCAGCAATGTCGCTGGAAGAGGTATAAGTAGCATTATAAGGGATATGATGAAGAATAGAAGCGTTATTATAGGCTTTGAATAAGCGAACTTCATCAAGTTTTCAGAGAATCTCCTGTTCGGCATTAGGGAATATATGAACATTGCAACCGCGCTTTCAACGAAAACCAACTGAGCAACCATGTTTATAAAATATAATATTACCGCCCTTACAGGCGTTCCTAAAATGTTCACTTCATAATTCAAGGCTGAGAACCCTAAAAACCCTGCGCCATCACCTACAGTCATTTCCCACCAGTAGCATCTGTAAAAGATCGATAGAGAAAGGGCGATGAATAGAAGAGTGCTTCCCGCAATCCCTATTGGGTTAATTTTTCTTAAAATTTGCATCTGGTTATCCATCCACAACAGATGGTACTGGTCCAAAATTGGTATAATTGCCTTGGAGAATTACGCCCTGAATATCTATCTTGAACTCTAAGTCCACGTATACGTATTCTTCTTCATGATGATAATCCTTAAGATGCCTTTTACCATCATCCGTGTAGTTGAGGAGTAAAGTTAATGCTATTGATTTCCTAGGTGGAAGAATTACTGATTCTTCTGCAAGGGAGAAATTTCCAAGAAAAACTTTATGCTCATAACAGAAGGCTCTCCCTGAGAAACTTTTTACAGTCAGGGCTGCATTGTAGGGGTTTGTAAAATTAAATGTGATAAGCAGCGTCTTTGATAATGTAATATTATAGCTAATGTATTTCACATCCGGCATCTCAATCTCTGCGATATCAAACTTAGGCATTACAAGCGCCAATAAATTATCATGGTAAACTGTAAACGCTAGACATAATGGGCCAATTACAGTTACCACGGTAAGAATTCTGAGAGCCCACTTCAATACATCCAATATTAAATTCCTCAGAGTAGTTTAATGCGAAACTAAAAAATCTCGCGCGCTTATATGCCTTATGGTTAAATAAATAAGTAACATTTTTAAATAAAGGTGTTTTAGAAAAGTTTAGGAAAGAAAGCGGGGTCGTGGGCTAGCTTGGTCTAGGCTACGAGACTTGGGCTCTCGTGACCCAGGTTCAAATCCTGGCGACCCCACCAATAGCTTTATTGTTTTCCAAATTAAGACTACTTTCGGCTCCGTTTCTAAAGCTTCGGTTTTAAGGTTATTTTTCTCCGCTATTGTCGCGCATATTTTTAAGCTTTTCTTTAGATTTTAGTTTTGTCCATTTCCTTGGGAAATTTCACCACATTGCTACAGTTGTTATCCCTAAGAAAAAAATTGCTACTGTAGCAATTTTGAGGAAGAATTTCTGGAAATTAAGCTGCTGGAATACTCATTTTATCCGGGTTTTCCAATTGTATTTTAAACTTAGTTGTAATAGGTAAAAATTAGCAATTAGAAGCCTAGCTCTCCTCCTATCTTTTCTGCGAAAATTTAAGTGGCTTAAATTCTGTGAAAATTTGTTCATAATCTAACGACTGCAGCAAGTGAGCCTATGGTTGGTACTTAGGAAGTTCCCTCTGGAATAAGGCTTAAATACCTGATCTTTTTAGTTCCCTATCACGTTATTGTAGAGTGTGGTGCGGATGCCCAGCCAATTTCCCGTCCTCGGAGAACAAGCGTAAAGAAGACAATAATATACCGCCTAGTCGTAGATCCAGTCGCCCTATTCATAACATACGTTTTTACGGGCGAACTCTTCGGGTCAATAATTGCTGTGCTTTCAATAGAGACTTTCTCAACAGCATTCTACTATATTTTAGACAGACTAATGTAACACAAAAACCCTCAGCTAAATCAAATCTTCTCCTTTTTTTGAGGAAAAGATCTAGAAACATGACTTATGTAATTAAGCAGCATTCTTGGCAACAATCGAATGTTGGTTTTCTATTACTCTTTATGATTATTCCTCCACGTTTCAATCATCAGATCGTCCAGAAAACAGCACTTCAGAATAAAAGGAGATTTATAGTTGGGGATAAAGCGATATGGGCGTTAACAGTGTTTATTTTCTGCTCATTTCAATTTTTTCGATTCTTGGAAGTAGGGTTTCTACCTGCAGATAGGTTTCCACTAAACACTCTATCGTCTTCCCATAAACTTCCTTCGGCACCTCGTTTGCCGGAATATTGAATCCTCCGATGGGTTTGATTATTATACCCTTAAGATCGAATTCTTCTTCTCCTCTAAGTAATGTTCTAATAATATCAAAGGTTATTTTGTCTCTTTGGGATTCATCCTTACTCCAGACATCGATATGATATTTCATGATAAGCTTTACGCTCTTTATTTCTGCGGGAGCTAAATATCTAATCAACACGTTATTTGAACCCTTCTCCGGCGGCGATCGGAAATTAACTGAACCGCCCTCGTAATCTATAATGTAATCTGTATTCTCCATTCTTCTTTCACCTGGAGGATACTCTACTATCAAAGTTGGTTTTAGAGGTTTTTTGGCAAGGATAAAATTAACTTTCTCTCCGTCCCCGCTGAAATACTCCTTAACCTCATTATTTTTTGCGGTGAAGGATCTTCCAATCCCAACTTCTTCAACCTTAAAGTCTATATTTGCGATTGAAATTGCAGGTAAGTTTTCTTTTACGTTAAGGTCCGGTTTCTTTGTTCCCACATTCTTTTTTGGGACGTCCTCCACATTCTTTTGCAGGATGCTAATTATAACGTTTTCAATCTCACTAAGCATAGATGATCGCCTTTATATAATAACATTTTTTAGGCTTCTAGGGGTTTTATTCTGGCCGCATATTGAATGACATTGGCTATTCGTGGTGCGCATTCGCTGTTAATGTTTCTGAAATATATGTATCTGACCTCTTTATCCGGATTTGGATTTCTAAGCTCATACTTATACCATACACGCTCATTGGGGGATAGCAGATATTCAATGTAGGGATTCTCTGAGCCTTTAGGTCTCAGCCTAGTCCACTCATGAATGAATATATCGCCTATTATATGTCTTGTTCCATCAACATATTCGATTGTTATCTCCAATGTCTTTTTATCGCCGTTATCTGCACCAGACCAATAATATAGTATATCGAAGTGGGATAGTATTCCAAATCTACAGATTTCCCCGGTTCTTCCCCTCTCTATAACCCACTGCCTAGTTATATATCCAACAACACTAGATGCATAGTTACCTGACTCTCCAGGAACATCCTCGTCAAGTCTATATGATAGACCTGTTGGGCTGTCTAGGTTAATGAGCACAACGCTCTCCGTCATAGCGTCCACATATCTCCTTAGATCCCGCACTTCCTCCTCTAATCTCTCTAAATCAGCCCTTACATCATCTTGGATCTTATTCCAGTCTTCTGATCTGATTAATTCGCCGGGTTTCTTCCTTATAGGTTCAAATTTTGGCAAATAATCCCTCCTTAAATGACTTTAATTATCGCCTTAACTCCGGAAGCTTTAACTGCATATACAACCTCTTCTAAAATGGACAAATCCCTTTTTACCGAGATAACATCTTTTGGTATTTTAATCTCAAATGTTGCGGGTTGATAGGCTACCCAATTAAAAATTATTTTAGCTGTGGGTATGCCTACTGCGAATACAGATTCGTCAAAACTTGATGTATCAAATCTACCGATAGTCTCCTCCACCTGTTCAGAATATTTCCATGCCGACCCTTTTCTCAGCAGCCTTGGAAAACCAGTTACTGTAAGCCTTTCAGTTACATCTATCCCATTTAATGTCGCTCTACCATCTCCCATCTTCAGTTTTTCTCCAGCTCTAATTTCCCCATTGAAAGATATTTTCTCTCCTGTGTCAATATTGAGGATTGTTGGATTGATGATAGTCATATCAGCTGTTTCAGTTGTAATGGTAATGCTTGGAACGGCGTCAAGTACGCTATTACTCGACATGAACCATGTGTCGCCAGTTCTCACCTCTAACGTTCTTTCTAAAGTGATAGGAGGATTCTCCACGAGCTCAAGCTGGTAATTTTCAGGTAACCCAAGGGTCATTTTAACTGATGATAGGATAGCGCTTACGGTTCCTCCACCTTTAAAATCCATTATTGCCCTCTTTAGGCGGCTTCTATATTCTGAATCCTCTTCTCCCACTCTTCTCTTTAGATTAAATATGGCTCCTAACCTATCTATGTCTTCCCCAAAAGCGGTATCAACCCAGTGTGCTCTTAATATTGCGTTAGTGTCCTTATCCGCTTCCTCAAGTCTCTTTCCCACAGCATTTATTATCTTAAAGATTCGGGAATTCTCATCCCAAACCTTATAGAAGTCGGGAAATCTATTCAAAATTCTCTTGGTTCTCTTCATTTCAAGCCTTTCCACCTAAAGTTTTTACTAAAACATTAATTGTTCTGGCAGTTGCTCTCTCTTCACTGCTTATTTCTATATTTGCCTTAGTGCTTGTAACCATCTCCCCATCCCTTCGATAAGCCTTTATAATAACCTCGCCTACATCGTAAACTCCGTTCACGCTTAAAACTGCCCCAATAATTCGGGTATATATCACATCTTCACCTATTTTCAAGGATGAAATATACCCTCTCACCTTACCCTCTATTTCCCTCTCAACCTTTGATGGCTCCACTTCTCTTCCTAACACTACTGTCAGAGAAAGATCTAGGTATACGGGTTTAGGTCTCAAAAACTCCACCTTTACGCCCGCGGCTCTTATATCCTCAATAACCTTTTTAATCTCATCTTCATCTCCCCCGTCGACAACTATTTTTACGATGCCAGGAACACCATTGGGCATATCCTCTATGAGAACGCATGTAACTCCCTCAACACCCCTTACTCCAGCCTCTAAAGATGTTAACGTTGCTTTACCAGCTACTTCAAGAGCATGCTTTGCTCTGGCTCTTAAATCCTCATCCGACTCAGCCTCTGTTCCGCTAAGTATATCCCCTCTATTAATTACGTACTCTACTCCCACCAGTGGTTGGGGCATAACTGTTATCATACCAGCGTAGACATTCCCCGCTGTACCAGGCGTTAAAGCCCTCACCGGAACATCCGCCTCCCATACCCCTTCAGAGATTTTCTCAAGAACTCGCTCCTCAGTTGTTACAAACACCTTAGCCTCCTGTGGAGTAGGCGAGTAAGTTGAAACCCTACTCCCGGCAGGGATCTTAATTTGTTCATATGCGATGTAATCCACATAGAATATGGTGTTGTAATCCGGCTTCTTTCCTTCTACCAACCACTCTATTCCACTATCCAATACATTATAATCATTATCTCTCTGAAAGATATAGGAAGACCCGGATACTAGCCCCTCAACCTTAATGATATTTTTTATTGGAAGACTATTCAATTCATAAATTGCTTTACCATCATACAAGTGTGCTTCACGGTTTACCTGAACCTCCGCTGGATCTGTGCTTCTCCCAAAAGTGACCTTACCGGTTGCATGCTCTGGTGGTTTACGAGATATTCCTATGAGAGAGACAACCAAATCCAGGGCGCTCCCACTGGCAGTATCGATGAAGCCAGCCAAATAAACCTTATTCAACTGCTCGTACAGAAATTCTATTTCCCTGCTGATTGCCTCCACTATAGTTCTCGTAACGCTTCCAGGGTTTATATCTGTGATCCCTGATGGTGCGCCAAAAATATAGTTTACGTAGAATAGTGTTTTATCATCTGGTTTATTTCCATTAGGAAGCCACTCTAACATATCGCCGGCAAGCTTATAATCAATGCCTTCCCTAAATGTGTAGTGGGCTCCATTCATAATCCCCTCAACTTTAACTATGCTTTTTACGGGCGTATTGTCCAGCTTATACCTAGTTCTATAGATATCATGAATGTGCTCTTCATTGACTATCCCCCTTGTTATCTGAGCAAGTATGGCGTCTCTTATTTCGTTATAGGATTTCTTAACAAATGCCATTAAACAACCTCCAAATAAAATGGGAATACTATATTTAACGCAGTGCTCTTCCCCATCGGCATAACAGTTATATCTATATCTATTCGTCGGTCGTCATCTTTATGGGGTCTAACAGATACATTAATGATTTCTTTAACCCTAGGATCGCGCATCACGCTCTCTCTTACATAGGCTTTAGCTAATTCTCTAGTTCTCTCATTATTTGGCTCGCCAACTAGTTCATAAAGTCTTGAACCGTAGTTTGAATGGCCGAGATCTGCCAATTCGCCTAATCTGGTTCTCAGCCTGTTTATTATCGCCTGTCCAAGGTTATATTCCTCTTTTACGATTTCCAGATCACCGTTTGAGCTTAACGCTAGATCGCTTCCTAATTCATCATCGATTACTTTTAAGTCACTTCCAAGAGGGCTACTTGACATTTAAACACTACCAAATATTCTATCCGACCATAACCGTTCCAACAGCCACCACATTACCTATAGGCAGGTCAACTGGGTCATTACACGTGATCGCTGTGTCCCCATTTCTAGCGGCTGGCTTACCATTTATCATAACTGTTTGGCTTCCGGTTTGAATTGTGGCCATATTTGATGGGGGTTTCTGGAATGATCCGCCCTGCGGAATGTGTGGCGGTGTATTTTGAGCTGTGCTTCCAACGGTGGCTGCTGGTAAACCCATGATTTTAACATTTGGGCTTAGGTTTCCATTGATTATTCCCATGAAGGGATGTGGTAATGGTGTTGGAACTGGTCCTGTGGGGGTTGACACCATTATTATGTGTGTGTCCGTTGCAACAATTTTGTCCCCCTGTTTTGCCGCTGGCTGTCCCAAGTAAACCACCAAGATAAGCCTAGTTTATATTTACTAATGCGCCTTTTATATCTAATGTCCCTGAGGCCTCAAGTTTAGCCGTTGCGCCCGATTTAATTTCGAGTTTGCCGCGGCTTTCTATACTTATGTTATTCGCGGATAATGAGATATCCTGGTTTGCTTTCACATTTACTTTCGCATTGGACTCTATACTTATGTCTCCGTTTCGATCTATTTTAAGAATTGTTCTCCCAGCCTTAATGGATACTTCGTCATCAGTTATTGAAAATATTATGCCTCCGGGGAACTCTAAGTATATTCTCCTTAGGCTGGATGATTTTGAGTATGGCGGTATGTAAACGATTTCCTCCTCCTTATTAACGGGCGGCCTATCTTCATCCGTGTATAATCTGCCTATTACAATTGGTGCATTTACGTCTCCATTAAGAAATGTTACGAGAACGAGATCACCAACATTTGGTATGTTAGCTAAGCCTATATGCTGGGTTGCCACTGGAACCCTTCGTAATTCAAGATCCCTATACTTCAATCTCACATTACATTCATAATTGTCTCCATCACTTTCGCTTGAGTGGGGGAAAATCGATGTCACAACCCCGAGCTCAGCTATATGCATTTTCTTAATTTCATCCTCAACAATCTTCTTAATAACTTCGATCATTGAGGCACTTTCCTATCATCTTCTAAAGCCTACTATGGTTATAAAACCTTCCTTTTTGTTTAAGATATGTTCCAAACTTTGAACCTGATATTCACCATTCATATAGGTTTGTCTCAAACCCCTAATCTCGATTGTGTCGCATAATTCGATATCAGCGTCGCCAACTATTTTAGCAGTTCCAAATTGCGTTCTCATTAATTCGTTGAGCCTTGCTTCAGCCATCTTATCAGCCATATCCCTGTCTCTTGCGGTTGGTTCTCCTATAAGTAATTTATTTCCGCTACTTCCAGCCATGCCCTCTACAAGTCTTTTTGTAAGCCAGTGAGCCTTATCTGCTCCCCTGAAACTTGCTGGGCTCTCGCCGCGCACGGATACTTGAGTGAATTTAGGTTCATGCTTGTTGGCTTCAATGTGAATTATGTTTTTGCCATACTCTAGAATATGAGGCTCCTTCTCTTCATATCCCTTAAACACTATTTTATTCTCTATATTTATGTAGAGATTGAAGCCGCATTTATCGGCCAAATCCTTCATGTGCTCATAGACATTTTTGCTATCATCCACAGTATATTGTGGAAAGCGTATTCCATCCGCAGTATCTCCAACCGCTACGCCAGATTTTCCAGCCAAATCTGAAACTATTTTACCAGCCGTCTGTCCCTCGTAAACTTGATTAACCCTCATATTAAGTAGTTTTGAGGCTGAATCTAAACCTAGCACCCTCACTTTCGTTATCTCATTCTCTAAATCATCAACAAAACCACTAAAGACATTCTTTAAGTCCTCCCCATATCCGAGCTGAATTAGAACCTCATCACCTTCCTCCATTCTAGAATTTCTACTATTCATGTCAATCAATATTTCACAACTGCCAGCGGGAACTTCCACACTCCTAATAACTCTAACACTAACCATGCGCGCAGACAAAGGTTCGAAAACCTCAGATCCAACCTGCACCCTATAAGAAGGCTTTAACAACCCATGTCACCGCTTAAGATCGCTATTGTTCATTAATATATTTCCGCGCAGCCTTAATCATCTCTGCAACCTGAAGATCTACATTATCTCCATTAATGACTTTGCGCCATCTTGTCATCTCCCCGTTTTCATCTCTTGGTCTCCTGCTACCAGAAAGAAAATGCCTTTTAAACCTTTCAATAGCTGTAGCGGTCTCAGAACCATATCCACTCTCTTCAGGGAGGTAATAACCTATTCCTCTAAGATCCTCTTTTAATTCCTCAATTAATTGACTTGGTGACTTGCGTTCGATGGGAAAATCGTAAGGATTAAGGTTGCTCTCATAAAATGGAACCTTTAACCCAAGTCCTGCATTTTCAAGCGTTCTCCAATCGAAGTTTGGACCTGGGCAATTATGGCTTGGTGGAACTGCAACATCGCTGTGACCTACAACTCTATGTTGCGGGATATTATGTCTTTCTTGTAGACTTTGAATTAGACTTATAAGAGCATTGTATTGTTCTTCTGTGAATGGATTATTGCCATCTGGGCCATCCGCATGAACAATCTCGATTCCTATAGAAAAGTGATTAACACGTTGGCTTCCTCCCCAATGGGAACCGCCCTTCCCATCTGCATGCCATGCACACTTGCTATTCATCACCATCTTTACAATCTGCCCGTCTTTATCGATAATATAGTGGATGCTCGAACTTGCATTTTCGCGCGTAAAATGATATATTGCGCTACTAATAAGCTCGCCGCCTGTATGATGAACAACTATCAACGTAGGACTTTGAATTGTTCCTAGCCTATTGGAGAATTTCCGCGCCTTTATCCAAATTGGCTGTAGAAATATTAAGATTCTAGGTTCTCCAGCATCTCTGATACTATTAAGCGCCGCATTCCACACATTCTCGCTTATTTGATCCGGTCTTGATTCAAGGTTAGGATTCAGAATCACTAAATTTCCAGAGTTAGATATGGATACGCTCTGAGGGCTATTATTATGCATATTCACTATTAAAGTTGCTGGGCGATACATTTCTTCCAGTATCTGATTTTCAGGGACACTCTCCCCCCAGAAGGATGGGTCATCTCCATCCCAAGCCTCATCCCAATTCTTTGGTTTAAAATAGAATTGCATTTCAGCACTTTCACTCTGCTGGCTCTGTAAACTTTGTAGATGTTGATTTAGATTCCAGTTTCCAAATTGATTAGTTTCATAACTTCCTGAACCTTCAGCTTTGATGGCGAACCTTATTTTCACGTTTCTCCCAGTTAATTTATTTCTAAGCGCCACCAACAACCACACTGGCTGAATAGCGCCAGCATCATATCTTTGTTGTTGCACCATTTTCTGCGCTTACTCCTCTCCAGATTTTATCTCAACTTCTCTTGTTATGCCCTCGTATTCTGGTACATCCACTATAACTTTGTACTTTCCAGGTTCTAGGTTGTCTTTTCGGAATATGCCTTCCTCGTTAGTTTTAACAATGTATTCTCCACCATCCCAAGTTATCTTAACAGACACTTCACTTCTGGGGTTTCCATCAGCGTCCATAACCTTGCCAGTTATGTAGTTGACTGATGCTAAAGCATCGTTTGTTTCTTCCTCAACCTCTTCAGCAGCATCCTCCTCTTGGCTTGGAGCCGGCTCCTCCTCTTCTTGGGGAATGATGTATTCTCTTAAAACCATCCGATACTTGTATCTGTTAACTGCGCCGCCTGAATCTTCAATTTGTAAGTCTTCTATTAGGACTTGGGTCACTTCTGCGACGCCTGATATATCTGAAGAGAACAGGACCGAGGAACCCGTCTTAAACTTGGACCAGATTATTTCTAAATCTTCCTTAGCTCCCTCGCCAAATATTATGCCCTCAAAAGATATAGTGACCGGCTCCCTCCCCAAATCTTGCAGGATACTTCCCTCAAACCCAGGGATCTTGTGCTCTACAATGCGCCTCTTCTCACTAACCCCTATGTTATAGACGCTTCTTAGGCTTCTGGTTACCCCGGTATCTGGGTCTCGATCATGTCTAATTAATGGTATTCCATCAATCTCAATATTCATATGTTTAATCCATGCCTCCTAGCCTCTTCACGCAGAATCTTAACTATTTTCCTCTCCAGCTCCCTTAAATCACCCTCATCGGCTGGGGACTCAACCCTAACCGTTACATTTATTGGGCGCTGCACTTTAACAGCCTCTGAGGAGGGAGGGGGCGCGGATGAAAGCATCTGAAGAATTGACGCTACCTCATGAATTCTTAATGATTGAAAGAACGTAGCCTCTCCGCCATATGAAACTTCAAACAGAGGCTTACTTATTGCAGAGTAAATATGCGCAGTTAAGCCCTCGCTTATCCTCATAATTAATCTTTCAAGGTCAAATTTTAGAAGGATTCTGCCAAAAATGGCTTTAACACTTGAAATTGAGGGATAAACGACATCCAATGGTTTTTTCATTAAACCCGCATAGTCCATTAACTTCATCGGTTGAGGCACTATAGGCTTAATCTTAGGTTTAAAACGGCCTACAATAGGATGGTAATCCATCAAATGAGGAAGAACTTCGCTAATAGTCTCAGCATAACGCCTAGTTACTTTGAATTCAACTGAATATTTCTTAAAGCCCTCACCGACTAAACTTTTAATCCGCTGTTCTGTCAAAGGGACAGTACTCGATGATGCTATTAATTTCCCAAAAAATTCTGCGGCTGAACGAAAATATTCTACTTTTGAATGGGGCAGTTGCCGTGTTAAAGGATACATGGGGACCTCAAAAAACACACGTTCATGTGCTAGTAAAACAGATGGTTTACCAGTTTCTCCTGCCTTTAAAGGCTCCTCCCAATGTAAGTAGGGCAATAGTGATAGATTCCTGACGAATATTCGTGATAGATCATAGACTACACCTCGCCAAGTTTTTTGGGTAAGCAGGTTGACAGTTTCTATCAAATTTATGAAAAACGCAGGCTCAAACAAGAATGCGTGGCTATAAACCATTCTTTTAATTTGTGCTTCATGAATGGATAACGCATCTTTTATTCTTTGAGCCGAAATATGGGTTCTAATAAATGCTGGAGAAGGACGCTGAATAATCGGTCTATAAGTTTCTTTCATCCCTTCAATAATGGGTTGCGTCTTTCTAGTAGCCGTTTCAGACATCTCCTCCATAGATGATTCCATTTCTCTATATGTCTTACTGACAGCCCAAAGCGCTCTAAAATAATACCGAAGTCTCTTCTCATCAAAAGATTTGAGCGGAGAAACAGCTTCAAGAGTTTCAATCTCATAGAGTTTTTGAAGAGTTACAGATGAAATTTTGGGAGCGCCACTTGGCATTGATGCCCTCAATGGTATTATACTAGCGTATTTATAGGAAATTGCACCAGCGAGTTTAGGATATATTGTATAAATTCTTCGAACAGACGAGATCTGAGGCGACTCAGTAATCGATTCGACCGCTTGAGAGATGGGAGTTTTCTTATATAGAAAACGACCTGCCTCATCTGACCTACTTCTAATATCACTTAGAATTTTAGATATATCTATGGAATGAGGGAACCTACGAGCCATTCCAGCCTTTAACAGTTTTAAATTTAGGATGAATTCTTCCTTAATCTCTGGGCTCTTGAACCATGTTACGGCTAATTGCGGTTGAAGGTTGATAAATCTCATTATATAAATGCTACGTATCCATTCACTGACCTTAGAAGCGTACCTCGTTAAATCTCTTATTAATTGAGAGTTAATGGAGTGAACTCTAAGGAGAACCCTACTAAAATATGAGATAATTTCCTTGAACTTTAATGTGATTAAATTTAGTTCAGCGATAGTTGGACCCTTCCAGGCTACTCAAATATTATTCTTGTGGTTCCCTCTTCCAGCGGACTGGCGTATTTAATTTGTTTTAGCCTATATGCTAAAGCTGCCATCAGGAAGTTAATTTGATCCCTAGTTAGCTCCGATGGGTGCTCAGCCAATTTGTAGCCGTAATCAAGACATAAAGTGGATAGCTCTAGTCCCTCAGGGCTTTTGAGGAAATTCTCCATATCTATTCTTTTTTTTTACTTTCTTCTTCTGGCACAACACCACTGATCTCCAGAACCTTTGCGCCTATAAACTCCGGAACCCCAAAAATCATGTTGGCTAACTCTTCCATAGTTAATTTGGGTTCAATAAGACCCATAGATGCTGCACGCCTCAAAACCTCAAAGTTTGTTGAGATATCCATTTTACTAAGATCCGGTGTTCCATCCTCTTTTATAGGAAGATTTCCAATAAATGAGAAAAGATCTGTTAATTCGCCGTCTGTAAGGGGACGTATTACAACCTCAGCGTCATATTCCCTAATATAGAGAGTCTCACGCCTATTCTTTCCCTTCAATATATCCTCCTTAGTGAGCTTCCTCATTAAAGCCTGCACCTACGATGAAAATTTTTACTCCTCTCTAACCCTCGTTGCCGTGAAGTTATAGACTGTTATGCCCACCCCGTCCGCGCCTAACTCGAAGCTTTTATCATCAACAAAGCACTCATCAAACGTTATTCTTTTAACAAGGTTATTCCCCATCTTCAACTCCGCTACTAGACTGAATGGAACTGGGACAGGCATAAACAATAAATCATCGAGCTTCTTATTTAGAGATCTAATCCTTAAGGTTGCAGTGACGCTTACTAGACCAGATTCAACGCCTATGCGCTCGCCGCTACCAACGCTTTCGATATCTACCTGTCTTCTCTTAACCTTATACTCGAGGGATTGGATCCCCTTAACTTCTTCCCCATCTATCATAACCTTACTTGTTGCAGCGGATACCACCATAAGGGACATATATACTCAAACCTCCTTTCATGCTTGAACCACAATTGTGGCATAAATGTAGTCTATGGCTCTAACGGGTCTCACAGCTAAGTCCACCCTCACTATGCCTTGAGCGAAATCTAACTCTGAGCAGTAAACATCCACCATGAAAGCTGGCTCCTTTAAATCAGCACTTGGGACAATTGCCCCCTCTCTCTCCATACGGATTAAAACCTCAGTTAACTTCTCTTTCAGAGCAGTTCTTCCAGATGGACTGTTCAGTGTGCCGATGAACATGTCGCCTATCCCCTTTACGAGCTTGACGGCGTGATCTGTAGTTCTTACGACGCTTATCTGCTCCTTACTTGTTGTTATTCCTTTCACAACAATTATGCCCCTTCCCCTCTGAGCTTGCAATGGTAAAACTCCAGCGACAAGAAGCTGCCTAAGCTCCGATGGAGTGTAATTTCTCTCTAGATCTGAAATGCCTCTAACTGGCTTAAAGGTTGGGGATTCAAAGTAGCTTAGCCGACTGATTAAGCCTGCCACAGCCCCCGCGACACCATATGGGGCAACAAGGACAAATCTGTCGCTGCTCAGCTTCTCCGTTCTCTTAACAATGTCCTTAACATCCTCACCCTTACCAACAGTTCCAATACCTATCCTACCCATGGCCTCTTTACTCATGTTTGCGCAGT
Organism: Candidatus Bathyarchaeota archaeon; assembly: GCA_018396435.1. GTDB lineage: Archaea > Thermoproteota > Bathyarchaeia > Bathyarchaeales > DTEX01 > DTEX01. Next base: position 866 of record JAGTRG010000015.1, on the reverse strand, counting down.
GGGCTTCTATAAGCGCATGAATTGCTGGATCTGAGATATCGCAGGCCAGCACCATATCAACGTATGGTTCAGCCTCAAGCCTATCTAAAGCAGCCTCAAAATCCTCCTTGCTGGGCGGACCTGGATCCTTTCCTCCCTTCAGCTTATCTTCAGTCTCGGCTGGATTATTCTTTGGAAATTCTGATGGTGATTTAAGATCCGTGGCTGATAAGAGTGCTGAATGCTGATTCACATGATTAACTAGGTATCTTTCGCTGCTTGGATCCATAACTAGGTTGTCAAATACCTCGAAAGATTCACCGTTACTTACTATCATTCTTACAGTATTCTCCAGCGTGCCATTTTCCACTCTTACTGTTATATTATTTCCTCCGGAACCGATCTTTTTTGCTTTAAGCTCAACAGTTTTTGCTTTAGCAACATCTTTAAGTATTAGAGACGCTGATTCTCCGCCCTTGCCAATCACCCTAATGGCGACAACCTCGAAGACCCCGTTCTGGAAGCAATCTCTCGCATCCTTCGTCAGCGTGTATTCAGTGTTGGAGCCGAATGTCTCTACATATTCTCTCCAGCTACTTAAATGGACGGGTGTTAACAATGGTCCCTTCTCAGCTGTTCCTATCAATGAAACGACGCCAGAAGGATATGTTGGCGGCGGTATAATCTCCTTTACAACCTTAATTTCTACACCGGGTATAACTCTAGACAGCTAATTCACCAACTATCTATCCAAAGAGAGATAGACGAACACTATGTAAGCTTCTGAATATTTAAAATTTTTCATATATAATGGCAAACTTTAAAAACAGCATTCAATATAAAACGTTGTCAAAGGAAGTCTTAAAATTGAAATTAGAGAGATTAAC
>JAGTRG010000014.1 GCA_018396435.1 Candidatus Bathyarchaeota archaeon | reverse complement strand
TAAATAACGAAAAAGAATGATTTTTATCCCCATATAAGTTTAAAATGTTTTTTAAGAGCACATATTGGCGAAAGAGCGGTAAAAGTTGAGCTAAATGAGAAAAAATTGATTTTTCAAATCTTTTTTAATTTTTTTCTCCCGCATTTTTCCCCGGAATTTTTGGCAAAAATTTATTTGATTGTTATGCTCTTCTCATGTCGGTGAACCCCAATGTCAAAGAGAAAGACTCCGCCGAAGGAGGAAGAGGAAGAAGAGGAAGAATGGGAAGAAGAGTGGGGCGAAGAGGACTGGGAAGAAGAGGAAGAATGGGAAGAAGAGGAAGAAGAGTGGTAGCCCCATCTTTAGCTTCCTAACAATAACCGTACAACCCCCAATATTTTTACTAATTTTTCTAAGAATCAGATTCTTTCAAGTTTTCATGGTGTGCAGTTTTCTTATTATAGAATAAATCCTTGTAAGATCTTTCGAAAAATTTAGCTTCAGCCACCTCTCATAGAAAATGGACATCTTCCTTAAGGCAACAAATTTGCCGTAGAGCTTCTTTTCCTCATCTGTAAGATGCCTTTTTCCTATTTGCCCCTCAATGTTCTTCTTCATCAGTTTCATGTAACCATTAAGAATGCTCTTCGTTTTCCTTTCAATTCGCATCCTAACTCTATCAAGAAGCATTTTAACAGTTTTAGCATCCTTATCGATGATGGTCATCCGGGAAAATATTTTGGCGTCTTTATCATTCTCTTTCATAAGTGTAAACAAATAATTCGCATTAAATAGCCCCCCCTTCTTGTCATATTTATTATTGTTGTGGCAGAAAGCATATACTGAACGGCAGATTTTTATGTAGGGTGTTCTCGAGAGTAGCCACCTGATTTTCCGCCCGTCATCCTTCTTAGCATTATATACAATAATGAGGAGGCTGCCGAAGTCAATGATGTTCCCCTCTTCATCATATATGGGTCTCCTAATTTCACGGGTTCTTTTAAGCAGTACTGGTTGATTTTCACCTATAATTTTTAGAGCTTCTTCAACTTTGCGATTTTCTACTTCCCAGAATGAACTACATATGCGTCTGCAACCTAGAGCATTAAGCCGCCTAGATATCAACCCTCTATTTTCTTTCGAAGCTTTATACGCAATATAAAATACCATTGTTGACACCTTAAACTTCGCCGGAGTTCTCCAGTGACAGTATTGGCATAGCTGTCGTAAAACCCCCAATCCATATTATTAATCATCTATAAATTTTTATCGTTAACCTTTTAACCACTAATAAATAAACGTTTCCCCATTTTATCTTTGTTTATGCTTATGAACGCAAATATTTCAATTATTTTTCCCAGTGTTTACCGATGTGTCATAAAGGTTGCATTTTAGATTTTTACTGAAATGTTTTAAGCATGGCTAAAAATTAATTCAATGGAAACATGATGCTGAAGATAATGGAGGATGGTATATTAAATTGAAGCTTAAAGTCGGCATCCTATTCAACCTTCCAGGTAAACCCGCAAGGGGCGAGAGCATTGACTACTTAGCTGAAGCTGAGATTCTAGACCAAGTAGATGCTGTTCAGAGATCTCTTGAGAAGCTTGGGCTTGACTACCAATTATTCCCTCTAAAAGACGATGTTGAGGATTTAGTTACTGCTTTAAAGCAATATAGACCAGATGTTGTCGTAAATCTATGCGAGGGATTTAGGGGTAATAGCCATCTCGAGATGCACGTGCCAGCTATGCTGGAGATTCTAGGGATGCCCTACACTGGAGCGGATCCTCTAGCGTTAGGGCTATGCCAAGATAAGGGTTTAGCTAAAGATGTACTGAGGGCACATAATGTTCCAACGCCAAAATATCAGATAATGAAAGAATTTGGTCATTTAATGAGCAACCTGAAGTTTCCATTGTTCGTCAAGCCTCTGAAGGAGGACGCCAGCATAGGGGTATCAAAGCGCAGCTTTGTTAGGGACGTTGGAGAATTAAAGGCTCAAGTTGACTATGTGAATAAGGTTTATGGGCAGCCAGCATTAGTTGAAGAGTATATTGATGGAAGAGAATTGAACGTATCGGTTTTAGGTGATGATGATCCCCTAGTTCTGCCAATATCTGAAATAATATTTGACTTTCAAGACGGTCCGAAAATTGTTGATTACGCATCTAAGTGGCTTAAAGAGAGCGAAGAGTATGCTAGAACTAAGCCGATGTGCCCAGCGGATTTAGATGATGAGGTAAGAAGGCTTGTTGAAGAAGTAGCCTTAAAGGCTTATAGGGCGCTGCGCTGCAGGGATTATGCGCGGGTTGATATACGTTTGGAAAGCCGAACTGAAATCCCATTTGTCTTGGAGGTTAACCCGAACCCCGACGTATCGCCTGAGGCTGGCTTTAACCGGTCGCTGAGGGCTGCCAATATAACATTTGAGGAATTTATTATGAGAATATTAAATTTCGCCCTCAAAAGGGGTGGAAAACAAGGTTTCTAAGTGGCTCATCCTTAATTTGCTCCTGAAGACCATACCTTTTAAGGGCTTGCCAAAGAATTGTGCATATGAGCTGGTCATAGGTTAAACCAGCAGCCCTTGCTGCTTCAGGTAAGCATGAATGGGCATCAGGGTTTGGGATTAAACCGGGCAGGGGATTGACCTCCAAAACCCTTGGTGTGCCTTCACTATCTAACCTCATGTCTATGCGGCATAGATCTCTGCAATTTAGAACCTTAAATGTTTGAGTGGCGATGTCTTTTATTTTGTTCTCAAGGTTTAGCGATATGTTCGCTGGGCACTCAAATATATCTAGGGGTTTTTCCGGCGTATCCCAAACCCATTTAGCCTCGTAGGAGTATATTGGGCTGGAACCGTTTGGCAGCTTATCGATTCGTATCTCAACTATTGGTAAAACAATTGGGTTTTCATTTCCGATCAATCCAACAGTAAACTCTCTTCCAGGAAGGAACTCCTCAGCAATGGCTGGCTGATTATAGGTTTCTATAATCCATAAAATCTGTTTTCTAAGGCTTTGCTCATCCTTAACTAGGGAGCTGCTCCTAATGCCCTTGCTTGACCCCTCGGCTAAGGGCTTAACTACAAGCGGAAAATTTAAGCCTTCGCTGAGCTTTTCATCAGCCCGCCTGAAAACCTGAAAGTTTGGGGATGGAATACCGTAAGCGTTTAGGATTTTATGCGTTAAAGCCTTATCTAGGCATATGGCCAGCGTAGTTGGCCCAGAACCAGTATATGGTATTCCAAGCATCTCTAGAATTACTGGTATATGTGACTCCCTAGACTCGCCGCGGAACCCCTCAGCGATGTTGAAAACTATATCCGGTTTCAATCTGCGAAGTTTGCTATAAGCATCTTCGTCGGCTTCGATTTTTATAACTTTGCATCCTCCCCTCTTTAGGGCTAGGGCTATAGCATCAACTGTTTCTTCCTCATCAAATTCTATGTAGAAATCCTCAGGTAAATTTTCGTCAGCGCTGACTTTTCTTCTTAAATTATATGTCAGCCCAATCTTGAGGTTCATTGCGCACCTGCCCGCTGATGGCCAGCCGGTATATTGCTCTTCATTTAACTACTCTCTGTTGAATCTTAAGCGGTATGCGCTCCTCTTTTTCTTCGGCTGGTATCTGCGGGTAAACGTATATTTTTCCCTCATAGTTCCTTAAAATAACCTTTTCATCATCTATAGATAAAATGTAATCCGGCTGCAAGGGTATTTTCCCCCCGCCTCCAGGAGCATCGATGACGAAGCGTGGTATAGCTAGCCCTGATGTCCATCCAATGAGTGCTTCAAGTATTTTCATTCCAACTTCAACTCTTGTCCTGAAGTGATATGTGCCTTTAACAAGGTCCATTTGGAAGAGGTAGTAGGGCTTTACACGAATCTTAAGTAGCTTCTGAAAGAGATTTTTCATTGTTTCAGGGTTATCATTAACGCCCCTAAGGAGAACAGATTGATTCCCAAGAGGTATGCCGGCGTCAGCCAGTAATCCGCAAGCCCTCTCGCTTTCCTCAGTTATCTCATTAGGATGCTCAAAGTGCACGTTCACATATAATGGATGGTATTTTTTGAGAATTTTACATAATCTAGGCGTTACCCTCTGCGGCAACGTACATGGAATCCTTGAACCTATTCTCAGTATTTCGACATGAGGAATGGCCCTGAGTTTTTTGAGTAAAAGCTCTATCGTGTCGTCTGGCAGCATGAAGGGATCTCCACCTGAGAGGAGAACATCCCTGATGCTGGTGTTCTCCCTGACATAATTGATCTGTGCCAGATACAAATCCTTAGAGAAGCTGATGAGAGGTTTCCCAACTTTTCTTTTTCTCGTGCAGAATCTGCAGTATGTTGCGCAGCTATTTGAGATGCACATTAAAACCCTGTCTGGATACCTGTGAACCAAGCCTGGTACTGGGCTGTCTTCCTCTTCATTCAGCGGGTCCTCATATCCATATGGGTCTTGGAGCTCAAGTGGGCTTGGGATGCATTGCTTCCAGATTGGATCTTCAACCTCTTCTATGAGGTCAAAGTAGTACCTTGAAATAAACATCGGATATTTCTCAACAACAGCTTTGATGGGGTTTATGTCGACGTTAAATTTATCTAAAATCTGCTCCGGTCTAGTTATGCTCTTCTTAAGTATACTCTTCCAATCCTCTATCATTCTTTTTTACGCGCACTCACTGTAGCACGCTTAGATGCTACGAAAATATATGTATGCACAGCACATTATATATTTAAAGTTTTCTATCAATTCTTCTAGACTTCTTAAAGATTCAGGACGTAAACGTCCTCATTATGATATGTTCCGTCTTTTAGAATCCTCCTCACACCTTCAAGCTTGAATCCGATCTTCTCAGCCACATGCTTCATGGCGCTGTTCTCTTCAAGAGTTTCTATGATCAATTTTCCAATATCCTTTCCTTTAGCCAACCTGATGGATTCCTTTATGAGATTTGTTGCAACGCCCTTACCCCAGTAGTCCGGATGAACGCTTATGCCTATGCTTGCAGCTTCCCCAGCTTCTTCGTTAATGCGCCATAGGGCTAAGAAACCGATAGCCCGACCTTCATGCTTAGCGATCAGAACATCTACTAGACCATTGTTTTGAAGATCCATGAAAAATTTCCTATATTCTTCGAGCTCTTTTTCAAAGTCTTCATCCGCATAGTCAATAAGCCATTTTTTAACCATAGGGTGGCGTTCAATCTCTACAATAGATTTAACGTCTTCATCCCTAAGAGGGGTCTTTTTGGCATTAATAATTTCAAATCTCAACTTGTCCCCCCTGAAGGTTAAGAAAAAGAAGAAAATGAAGCGGTATAAAAGCGTTACCGAAAAATATATATCCCAGTAAATTTGCTACGCATATCCATCCAATTCAAGATGGGACTTCTGCCTGAGAAAAATTGTTGTTATACCCTCATCCCTAAGCCTTCTTCTAAGCCTGCTGTCATTTGTTGCCACTATATACTTTCCTTCGTTTGCAACACGTAAAATTATATCGTCATAGCTTTCACCAGGTTTTAACTCGACATTTACTATTCTACATTTTTTCACCAGTTCTAGGGCCGCTGAGAAATTTCTACGGGCCTTCTCAGATTTAACCGCTGAAAGCCGTTTCATTTCCTCTATAGTTGTTGATAGTACTATTGGTTCGAATCCTCCAATAAGAGCCTCTATTTCACTAAAAATGTCCACTTTAAACTGGAACGGAACTAAAAGGAAATTTGCGTCTAATATAACCTTACGCATTCTGATGGTCTCTTCCTCAATTTAATCGCTCTTATAGGAGTAGACTTTTGAAAGGACAGCGGCTAACTTAACTGCCTCTATCAGACTTTTCGGGTTTGCTATGCCCCTGCCAGCTATATCGTACGCTGTCCCATGATCCACGGAGGTCCTAATGAATGGTAAACCTAGGGTTACGGCGACAGCTCCATAAAAGTCGAGGGTCTTTGCCGCTATATGTCCTTGGTCATGATAGAGCGACAGAACTGCGTCATATTTACGCTCTAATGCTTGATGAAAGACGCTATCAGCCGGGACGGGACCACTAACGTTTAAACCCATATTCTGAAGTTCTCTAACGGCTGGGATTATCTCGTCAGATTCCTCTCTACCTATAAGATCCCCCTCGCCGGCATGAGGATTAAGCGCGGCTATGGCTATTCTAGGGTTCTCTATTCCTATACGGCGTAGCGCCTCCCTAACTCTCAAACTCATATCAATAATTCTCGCCTTTTTCACGGCTTTAATCGCCTCAATTAAGGGTATATGCCTAGTTAAAAAGAAGATTCTTATGTCTCTAACCCAGAACATCGTAAGCGGTTCCTTAACCCCACATAGCCCAGCAAGCATCTCAGTGTGCCCAATATATTTGCTTCCAGCCATGTTTATAGCTTTTTTATTTATTGGGGCTGTAGCCACAGCGTCTATTTCGCCTTTTAAGGCGTATTCAACGGCTTTCTCAACATAATCTATTGAGGCTCTCCCAGATTCGATTGAGGCTCTGCCCAGCTCCAGTTTTTCAAGATCAACATTTTCCATATCTATAAGTTCAACGAGTCCCCTTTCTCCTTTAACCTCACGCGGAGAATTCACAGATCTAAATTCTACGTTAATTCCTAATCTTCTTCTCGTCTCCCTTAAAATTCCTAAATCGCCTATCAATATGGGCTTGCAAAGGGCGAAAACGCTGTCCTCTAAAAATGTTTTTATCGATATTTCGGGGCCTACGCCGGCTGGGTCGCCGATGGTTATTCCAACGATCGGCTTGCTGTCTTTCTCCATCTCCTTTTCCTCAATCTGAACCAATTCAAACTTTAAGACGATTTAGACTCAATTTCAATGCAAATCTTTTCTCCCAATCCACTCGCGTTTTCTTCTTAGATAATGCAGGTAAGTTTGGTATGATACTTCTGGAGGGACCCTGTGGTCGACTGTTGGTATATACCCGCCCTCTTTAAGTAAAGCAGTAAGATTCTCAAACTCCCCCTCTATGCCTCTCTCCCCAGCTATCAGCGCAAACTTGTTAATGCCACCCATGAGTAAGACTTTGTTACCATACCTTTCCCTAAGCCTGTAAATATCCGTGAAGCGGGCTTCAAGCGGGAACATGCAATTTATCCCGGATTTAAGCCAGCCTGGAACTAGGAGACTTATGTCGCCATCGCAGTCTAATATGTTTATGTATACGCCGTACTCCTTTAATATGTCAGTGACCTTCTTGTATCTTGGAACCATGAATTCCTCAAAGTGCCTTACGGATATTAGAGGTCCCCTGCTATAGCACATGTCCTCCCACCATGTTGCAAAATCCACCTTGACGTCTCTCAGAGCCTTTCGAATTATTTTAATCCACAAATTTACCAGAGTATCCATCATTTCAGCAATCCAATCTGGATCCCTATGGAAAGCTATCGATATTCTTTCGACGCCCATCCAATTTCTAAGCCAACCGTAAAGGCTTCCAACATGAATCCCTAGGGGGTAATCCCGTTCCTTATAGCTCTCTGCTACTTCATTCCAATTTAATGGGAAACGCCCAGGCGTGTCGGGATCAAAGAACGGCTTCAGATTTTCCCAGTCATCTCTATTTTTTAATGGATAACGAATGTAATGCGGAACCGATGAGGTGGCCGTCGTTCTTATATATATGCCGCCCATCCCATCATCAACTATGGCTCGATCCCCCTCCTCCTTTATTATTCTTCCAGGCAGTGCTGGCCACAATCCAGTTCTAATTGGAAGAATTTCAATGCAATCCCAACCCTCAAGCCCAAGGTAAAGCTCAATGTCTCTGTCAGTCTTCTTCTCCATCGGCAACCCTTCCTTATGCCATCTATCCATGGTTTCAGCCCAATAGCCGAACTCATAATCCGGAACCCTGTCCACATCCTTAAACTCAAAGGTTCTGAGAAATCTCTCTTTATGATTCAAAATCCGCGCCTCCTAAGGTATGTATAAATCTCATAATATAAAAATTAAGCATTATGATGAATTGCTGCTTTCCTACATAATTAATCATGAATTTCCTTTTTAAATGTGTGGACCAGTTCCGCTTCAGCGTAACCTTTTATTGTAAGCCTGGTTTTCTCTTAGCGAAGTCCGTATTATTCTCAAATGCGAAAGATATTTTCAGAAGGTTTTTTTCATCAAAGGGTTTACCTATAATCTGCATTCCCACCGGTAAATCGCCCTCAAAACCGCATGGGATGGATATCGCCGGATAACCCGTTAAATTGGCAGGAACAGTTAATATATCACACATGTAAAGAGTTAGGGGGTCATTTATTTTCTCACCTATATCGAAGGGCGGCAGAGGCATTGTCGGACCGGCTAAAACATCGAACTTTTTCAATGCGGATTCGAATTCTCTTCGGATTAACATTCTGATTTTAAGCGCCTTCAAATAATACTGTTCATAATAGCCGGCTGATAGGGCGTAGGTTCCAAGGATTATTCGCCTCCTAACCTCCGCGCCGAAGCCTATGCGCCTATTCTTCGCATAAACTCTTGAATAGTCCGCATCATCATGCTCAATGCGATAACCATATCTTAGTCCATCATAGCGCGCCAGGTTTGAGCTAGCCTCGGACATAGCGATGATGTAGTAGGCAGCTAGGGCAAATTCCAGGCTTGGCAATGAGGTCTCCTCGTATAGGGCTCCTAGGTCCTCAAGTTTATGAATGGCTGACCAGACATGTTTTTTAACAGGCTCCTCAACCCCCTCATCGAAAAACTCCTTCGGTAATCCAATTTTTAAACCCTTCAGGTCACTTGTGAAGGATCCGAAGTAGTCTTCTATGGGCATTTTGACTGAGGTGCTGTCATAAGGGTCGTATCCGCCTATTACTGAAAGCAGAAGTGCGCAGTCAACGGTACTTTTAGCTAATGGTCCTATCTGCTCGAGGCTATTAGCGTAAGCTATAAGGCCATAGCGGCTAACTGAACCATATGTTGGCTTAAATCCTATAACTGAACAGTAGCTGGCTGGGCATCTTACGGAGCCGCCTGTGTCTGAGCCAAGCGCAAGCGTTGCTTCATCCGCTGCTAAAGCCGCTGCGCTGCCGCCGGATGAGCCTCCTGGAACTTTACTTAGGTTCCATGGGTTTCTTGTTGGACCAAAATAGCTGGTTTCCGTAGTTGTTCCCATGGCAAACTCATCCATATTGGTCTTCCCAATTATGATGGCGTCCTCTTTCTTGAGTCTACTTATAACGGTGGCGTCATATGGCGGGATGAAGTCTTCAAGCATGCGAGAGGCGCATGTTGTGCGAATTCCAAATGTGCATATGTTGTCCTTAACGGCTACAGCTACTCCGGCTAATCTGCCAATTTTTTCGCCTCTTGCAATCTTTCTATCGATATCCCTAGCTTTTTCAAGCGCCTCTTCAGAAGCCATAGTGATAAAAGCGTTTATTTTGCCATCTACGCTTTTGGCTCTATTAATAATTGACCATATATAATCCTCAGCTGTTATCTCCCCCCTTCTTATTTTGTCAGCAACTTTCACAGCGCGCATCTCATGAAGTCTCGGCGTGGACATTTCCCCTCCAGGCAAAGCTTAAACTATTCTTGGAGATTTGAAGAACTGCTCCTCCTTTTTAGGCGCATTTTCTAAAACGCTTTCTTTCGGCAGGGTCCCCCCAACCTCGTCTTCACGATAAACATTAACTATATCCAGGACATGATACATTGGCGGTATGCTCCTAGTGTCAACTTCATCGATCTTTCTGAAAAAATCTAGTATTCTATTAAATTGTTCAGTGAAGACTTCCTTCTCCTCATCGGTTAATTCTATATGCGCCAACTGAGCGATGTGCTCAATCTCCTCCTTGGTTATCCATTTTTCCCTCATAGTCTCGGCACCTTTAACTTTATTATTGCCACTAGGCCTGACGGGCATTGCTAATCGAGTTTTATGCTCATTAAATAGGCATTCTCTCCATTAGCATAGTATCCCCTAATAACTCTGTCAATTCTAAAGCCGATTTTTCTGTAAAGATTTATTGCTGGGATATTGCTTACACGAACTTCTAAATAGCATTCTTTTACGTTATAATGGGCTACCATAGCATGTAACGCCTCTTTAAGTAGCGCCCCGCCAATGCCCTTACGCCTATAGCCCGGTAAAACAGCTATCGAGACCACATGGCCTCTCTTTATTAGACCTAAGCCTGAAAATCCGCTTTCAATGCGGCACATAATGTAGCCAACAACTTTCTCCTCTTCCTCCGCAACAATAAATGTTTCTGGAAAATTATTGTATAACTCTATGAAGAAATGCGTTGAATAATTTTCAGGTAGACATATTTGGTTTATATAGATTACTTGGTTCAGATCTTCAGGCTTAAACTTCCTTGTATTAAATGGGCGGTCCACTCTCGACCCAGCGGCTACTTTAACAAAATTAGAATGAAATCTTATTCTTAAAAATATTATTTCTTTTCATTGGTTGCATTTGACCCGGCTATGACTGGAATTGTTAAGTTTCCACGTGGAATAACGGAAATCTTAGATTTCCTGCCAGATCTCTCTAAAGCATAATTTAGGGCTTCATTAGCGGCTCTAAAAACTTTTAAACCCAATTTTTCTGAAACATAATAATCGGGTATTGCTGAAACCATGCAAATATCAAATTTCCTGGAGGCTTTAAGAAAACGGTACGCCATGAACCCTCCGATGCTGAATCTCTTTCTTAAAGATTTCTCTAGAGAGAGCGGGTCATCCCTAAACTTGGAGGTCGCCTCATAGAAATCAGGGTCGCCGTAACCATCAAAGCACTCGGCCACGAGAACGAGAATACCGTTTCTTCTAACCGCCCTAAGCGAGTTTTCTAGGCATTTACAAGCCTCAAATAGGTTTGCATCATAGGGCGACCCGCCGGGGCTTGCAAAAACAGCGTCAACCTTTCTTTCCACCTGAACTTTATATAGCGCATCAGCTGATCTAGCCGCTTCACTGTAGGCTTTCTCCATTTCGCCAGCAAAGGACTTGACGACTTCACCCCTTAAGTTCCTAACGATATTCACGCTGAAGTCAACTTTAACTAGGTGCGAGGCTTCAGATATGCCGCTAAGGATGTCGCCGCCTAAATAGTCTAGGGGATCATCGATGTTTAAGATCGGCATTAAAATCTGGCTAACAGTGTCCATATTGGACAGTCCAGGAACTACAGCGTATCCATCACCGTTATACAGCGTATATGGGTTTGGCTCAATTGAGCTTGCTACAATTTTCACTTTAGAATCGAAAAAGACTTTGTTAATGTATGTTTTTATGCCGCTGGATGTATCGCCGATGTAAACGCACTCGCTCAGGCCATCATGGAAGGCAACGTTAACCCCCAAAGGTGACAGTTCATTTTTTATTTGCTCTTTCATTCTGCCTGTTTGCAGGTTAAATGGGTCTTGGGCGAATATAACTGTTAAATCCCCGCTTTTTAATCCGGCTTGGGTAAGCTCGCTTAAAATTATGGAAACTATTAAATTGCTTATTGAAGGGTCAAATATATTTAGGGCTAAAGCTACTTTATCCCCAGATTTTACTATTTCAGATAGCCCTCTTACATCAATCGGGTTTTTTATTGAGCGTTCAATTTCATCCCTTGGATTTTCAGCGCCTTTAACCTCACCCGTCTTAATTTCGTCTTTAAAGTTCTCTGAGGGGACTCTAACGCATACGTCGGTTTTACCATAAGGAAGCCAAACGTCGGGCATTATGCACCACTAATCTATAAGTCAGAGGTGAGCGTACTTTAAGGTTGCGCCTATACATGCAGCCGCATTATGTCTATTCTGCCAGCTGCACCCCAGAATCTCTCAACTATTTTCTCTAACCCCTCAGGTTTTCTCTCCTTCAACCAGAGCCTGGCATAAATATTAGATAGCGCTATGTAATCAGAAACGCTGTCTTCATCCTCAAGGATCTTTAATCCTAATCTAAGAAGGTTTCTTATGAAGCCTAGGTCTTCAGGCATTTTTATCCCATCAACCTTCTCCATCATTTTCTTCCAAGATGCCTTTATTCTCTCCTTATCCTCGGATGATAACCTGCTGAACCAGAAATCCCTGAAGATAACATGCTTTATGACATCTGAAAATTCCGGTCTGCCAAACAGCAGCCTCGCCTCAACTGTTTTCTCATCCTCGCTGCTTATAGCCTGCCACTTTTCCATCCACTCCCCATTTCCCTCGGCTATTTCCACAGTTGCCAGAATTAACGGCTTCAATAATGAGAAAAGGCATTCTTCACCATCATCGCCCCAGGCTGTCAATAGGAAGCCGGGCAGATCCTCCTCGGCGGCTGAGGTTAAAAAGTTCTTAACGTTCTCTAGTGCGATCTCAAAGTTTGGATAATATCTATTCCAGTTGGATAAGCCTGGGCAAGCTATCTGCTTTAAACCTTTATTCTTGAATATCTTTATTTTCTCTTTAAAGTGTTCTTTTGGGCTTGGGCTGTAATCCCAATTCGCTATCAACGACCTATGCCATATGTCGCTCTCCAGGGCTTCACGCCACTTAGTCGATTCCTCCCCAAGATACATTCCGGAGATCATGTCGCCCCATAAAATGGGCTCTTTTCCCTTTTCCAGAACTTTCTCCACCATGTTTTTATGATGCGCCTCGTAGAGTTTCGGCCCCTCAAAAGTCCACGTTTTGTTTAAGCTTCTCCCTCTTCCCAATGCCCAGGTTTCATCGCCGCCTACATGTACATATTTGGATGAGGGGAAGAAGCCTATTGCCTCTTCAAGCAGCTCGTAGGCGAATTTCCTAGCGTTTTCATCGCTTAAATTCAAGCATCCCTCTCTGGGATTATGCCACTCACTAAACCTGTAGAACTCCGGTAGCGATAGAATATGCTCCATGTGCCCTGATAGTTCAAGCGATGGTAAAACCTCTATTCCAAGGTTGTTACCATAATCTATTATTTCTTTAAGCTCGTCATCCGTTAACCTCCCCCTATGCTTGCCTATCTGCGGATATTTCTTCCAGGGAAATAAATCCTCAAAATATATGGCGAAGTAGTTATATTTGAATAGGAAAAGCATGCGTAATATATCCTTGAAAGTTTCGAGATTCGGAACTCCGCCTCTGGCTATGTCCAAATGGTAGCCCCTTAACTTAAATTTAAAAGATTCCTTAACCTCAACTTCCGGTAAGCGGTTCCCTCCCTGCATAATTAACTGTATCAATGTGGCGTAGCATATTTGGCGGTCACCCCATATTGTGACTTTGCCCTCCTCCACCTTTAACCCTGCTTCATCACCAGCGGCTTCTATTATTGTCCAATTCCCCTTCGGAACCTTAAATTCGCATCTGAGAAACTCTGGGAGATCCTTAAATCCATCAAAAGAGAACCATCTGCCAGTAAACCTGATATATTTCGGCTCTGGAACGATGAAAATCTTCTTTTCCATGAAATCACTTTATCTGATTTCGGTAAATATGGCTTTTCATCAATTTTTATGAAGCTCCCTTTAGCCCATTTCCCCTGATTCTTAGAGGGTTAGAATCTGTCTATGGACACTATTTCTGAGAGCGCTTTTCTAGATCCGGGTTCACTGAACCCCTCATCTTTTGGGTAGCCCAACGGTGTTATGGCAACTACATTAACATTTTCTGGCACACCGAGGATCTTTTTAACCTCCTCATTATCGAAGGCTCCGATCCAGCATGTTCCAAGTCCCTCAGCTCTAGCCGCCAATATCAGGTGGGTGAACGCTATGGAGACGTCGATAAGCATGCTTAAATCACCCATATATCCGCCTCTATTCCAGTGAATATTGTATCCGCAGGCAACTATGACCACTGGTGCCTCGGCTATAAATTTTTGATTTTGGCATGCTGCTGCTAAGCGCCTCTTAAGCGCCTCATCTTTTACAATTATGAACTTCCAGGGTTGACGGTTTGAGCCTGAGGGCGCTATCCTGGCGGAGTCTAAGATCCTAATGAGAGCTTCCTCTGGTATAGGATCAGGCTTATAGGATCTTATGCTTCTACGGGTTCTAACAACCTCATAAAAATCCAAAATTAATCACCCCTAATATTTACATATATTTTGAAGGAGGAGATATATAGTCTTTATTTTCCAGCACGCTTAACTTGAACTTATGCTTCCTTGACCTAGTGGTATAAACGCGTGTACCTCCTCAAGGGGGATCTTCAGGATCTCAGTTCTCTCCTCGGGTGGACTCATTTCCGCCAGCGCTTTTATAATACTTTTTGCAAGTTTACCGGTCGGCTCGCTTCCAGGAACCACCTTAACAAAAAGGTCGGTTTGTTTTGATATGGCTTCCAATGGTCCGCCAATAACCCTAAATGCGCCGTTCTCCCTTTTCAACCCTATGGCGATTTCAAGCGTAACGTTCCTAACATAATTTTTAGTCCCGTAAATCATGAAGGATCCCCTTGGGAGATATTCCCCAGAAGGCGGCGTTTTACTCACCTGCTCAGGCTTAACCCAGTAAACGTCTAGGGCTCTGAGTCCCTCCTTCCACGCACGCGAGTATGAAGCGGTAAACTGAGCAGCTTCTTCAATTGTTTTCTCCGGGGTTTTTCCTTGGGTTTTTATTAGGACAAATGGTGAACCTGGGATGTCCGCATGGAAAATTAAGTCATGCGGCTCCATATATCTCTTAATTAGGATCTCATTTGTCGCAGCATCTCTGCCGCCTAATACAAGAAAGTTCTCAGATGAGAAAAACCAGCGGAATTTTTCATACCATTCTCTCCTCCTCCTCACTGGGATCGCTGTTGAAGCCGCAACCTCTTTCTCGAGCTCTTCAGCTCTTACCTTCTCAATTCTCTCTTTTGTTTGCTCTATGGCCTTCTCTAATCCCTTAATTTTATCCATCATCTTCTTAGCTTTTTCGTAATACTCTGCCGCGTTCTTCTGCGCTGACATTTTAAGATTTAGATCGAAGATTTGGCCGTCAACTGAAACTTGAAGCGTCAGCGTTTTCGGATTGATGGATGCGAAGTGGATTGATGGAACAACGGATTTTTCCTTCTCTTTAAGCATAACCTCAGAAATCTCATCCCAATTTTTTCCGCTTCTTTTCTCATTCATGATTCTGTTTATCAGAAAATCAAGCTCATATAAATGAGAGTAGATTTTATCGCCGATTTGACGGTAAACCTTAACTTTACTGGTTAATTCCCTTAAGTTTTCCTCCTGCTCCTGCAGAATCCTCTTCAGGTTGGCTATTTCCCCCTCATATATATCTTTGCTCTTTTCCACTTCGCCCTTAAGCATAATTTTCGCATAATACTCATCTAATGCGTCATTAAATGTTCCCATCTCCATCATGTTAAGTCCAGAATATCTTTTCAGTGGAAATGGAGCCGTATCCACCCATGCGCCAGTTTCATCTATAAAGATGCATGGTTTCCAGTTTCCAATTTGAGAAGCCAGATCCATTATGCTGTTTAAGATGGCGGATAATTCCCCATCAGTTAGTGAAGAGCATGGTCTATTTTTATCTATGCCGGATCTCAGCAATATCTCTTCAGCATATAGGCCGCCGATGCCCAGAAATCTGGTTAAAGCCCTAACGATGTCAATCTGACCAAAACCTTTTATCTCGCGGATCTCTTCTGGACCCGCATGCCTTAGATCTTTACCCCTCTGAGGCGGATACTTAAAATTTTCACCCTGAAGGATGTTCCTATCCCTCATTTTTTTATAGGTTAATGCGTAAAGAATCTCATTTTCAGATCCCACAAGAATTATGTTTCCTTCATCGAAAAGCTCCGCTATAAGCCGATATTTTTGACCGCCACGCCTGATCAATAGCTCGCTGATCCTTTCAAAGTCATATTGGCTGATGTCCTCAATGACGCCGTTTTCTAAATGCTTTCTTAATGCCATACAGAAGTTAGGTGGCTTTTTAGGCTTCTCAAGATCATATTTTGTGATATGAATCCTTCTGCCCGCTTCAATTAAGAGCTGAAGAGATTCCCCGCCGGGATTGCGAAGCTTTAATAATAGGATTTTATGATTTAACTGATAGATCTTCCCTATTCGGGAGCCCCTAACCAAATTGCTGAGTTCAGATACGGCTGCGGCAATATCAAAAGCCGTCATACTCTCTTTCAAGCAATCACCAAAAAGGTAGATGCTAAATGGAACCCTTAAATGTTATCTATTGGATAAAGGTTGCGTTAGGTATCTTCACAGCGTGCATATGCTTACTTTTAGGCGTCAATAATATTTTTACTGGAATAATGATGAGCCTACTGATCTACCTATTAAGCGACAGAATCTTGAAACAAATTTTCGCAGCAAAGGTTGATAAGCCGTCGACGATCACGAAGACGGGTGTCGGCACATACATAATTACATGGATTCTCTTCTGGATCCTGCTGTATACTTTAATCTCAATATGACATGGCAGCTAATTATGCTGCTGCTACCCCTTTTTATCAACGTTTTTAAGCGCGAAACGAATAAATTCCGCCAGCGCTGAAAAATATCCGCAATCATAATCGGCATGTAGCTTATTTTTGGAGTGCTCTAAAAACTCCCTGTAGTATTTCTTTAGCATACTCACATTATTTAAATCTAGTTTACTTATGAAAGTGTCCTGCTCCCCCGCCCTGTACATGAGAACTATGCCCTTTAATGCGTATATGAATCCGCTGGCGAATTCGCTGTAACCTCTTTCCCTAATCTTCACCTCCAGCTCATCTATGCTTCTCTCGGCATCAGCGAATCTCCTACTTAAAATATGCTGGAAAACGTTGCTTAGGAGACGCGGATCTACAAATTTGCTATTACCACTCTTTTCCATCTTCTTCAGCGACATCTTCTATACCATTCTCAGTTATTTTAAATAAGCATTCACCTTCTGGAAGGTAGGGACTTGAAACCAACCTGGCTATTCTGACAAATCCTTTAGCGCTTTTTCTCAGGAATACTCTTGTGTGGCTTGTATGGGCAACTATGTGCCCGCCTATTGGGCGAATAGCCTCGGAGAAGAAAGCTTCAGGGCTTGCCATAACCTGGTTGGTTACTAGGGCAACGGCGTTAAAGCCTCTTGCCAACCTAATAAGCTTATGCATATGTTGATTAAGCCTCTGCTGTCTTAAGGCTAGATTTTCACGTCCTATGTATTCGCTTCTAAAGTGGGCTGTTAGGGAATCAACAACTATCAAACGTATGTCATTCTCCTTAATCACTTTATCAGCGTTTTCCAAAAGAAACATTTGATGGTCAGATGTGTAGGCTTCAGCCCAAATAATATTTTTTACAGTTTCCTGCGGGTCCAGCCCCCTGAATTTAGCCATTTGAACTATGCGTTCAGGCCTAAAAGTGTTCTCAGTGTCAATGTATAGGGCTCCTCCACCTAAGCCGCCCTTTTCAGACGGTAGCTGAACGTTGACGCATGCCTGATGCGCAATCTGGCTTTTACCGGAGCCATATTCTCCATAAAATTCTGTTATTGTTTGTGTTTCAAGTCCGCCTCCCAGGAGCTCGTCGAGCTTTTTGCTTCCAGTTGTTAAACGTAGCACGTTCTGACGTTTTTCTAAGAGTTCATCTGCACGTACAAATGAGAGGGTAACTGATGATCTTGCTGCATTAATTATTTCAAAGGCTTTCTTGTCGCTTATGCCCGCCTGCTCCAGCTCTCGGATTGTCGCCATGGCTAATGATTCAACAGTGTTAAAGCCTAATTCACGCAGTTTCTCCGCTATCGAAGATGTTACGCCGGGAATATCCTCGATGCTTAAGTATCGTTTTCTCTCCGTTTCATCCTCGTACATTTCTCTCAATAAATCTAAATTTTCAACGGATATTTAAATTAGACGAAAAGCAAAATCTGTTGTGGTGAACATGATGGAGGGATCTAACAATAGTGGTTGCAGATTTTGAATCTTTAATTGAGGATGCTGCCCTATCGCTTATCAGGCTGGCGGCCGTGAGGTTGCCAATGGATGTTAAAGAGGCTCTTCAAAGAGCCTATCTTGAGGAGAGGTCTGAAATTGGCAGGCTGCAGCTCAGGAACATATTGGAAAATATAAGGTTGGCTGAAGAGATGAATGTGCCATTATGCCAAGACACTGGGACAATTGTTTTTTATGTTAGGACCGGGGTGAATTTTAGGGTTCTAGATAAGGTTGAATCTGCTCTCCTTAGGGCTGTGAGGAGGGCGACTTTAGAGGTGCCTCTTAGGCCGAACGCTGTGGATCCGTTCACTAATAAAAATTCCGGCGATAACACTGGAAGGCACATTCCCTACATTAACTGGGAGATTTCAGATGGTGACACGCTTGAAATAACGGTTCTCCTTAAAGGCGGCGGATCTGAGAATGCATGCGTCCTTAGAATGATGGAGCCGAGCGAGGGCGTTGACGGCGTAAAAAAGTTCGTTGTTGAATGCGTCCTGAAAGCTGGCGGAATGCCTTGCCCGCCTACAATAGTGGGCGTTGGAGTTGGAGGAGGAGCCGATATAGCGATGACTCTTGCGAAAAGAGCTCTGCTAAGACCCGTAGGTGAAGATAATCCCAACGCAGATCTGGCGAAGATGGAAAAGGAACTCCGCGAAGCCATAAACTCAACCGGTATAGGTCCAATGGGTTTAGGCGGGGATACAACGGTCCTAGATGTGAAGATCGAGTACGCACATCGTCATCCAGCATCATTTCCCGTAGCCGTGGCGTTCCAGTGTTGGGCAGCAAGAAAGGCGGCCGCGCGAATATACTCCAATGGTGAAATTGAGTATTTGACGCATAAGCCAAGATGACTTGCTGGTGAAATGAGCGTTTCTCGCTGGATGCTTAACATTTAAGGCTACATTTGAAACGTGTGAAACATTTGAAACGCGGCGTTTCACAGTATCCCTTATCTGAAGATTTTCCAATATTTTCCTATGTGGCGATTGAGTATGGAAAGCATCGTGTTTGCAATTTCCCTAGACGATAGCGCTGCTCAGAGAAGCCTTAACGAGGCTAGAGTTCTCCTTGAAGAGATACCGGAGCTTCTAGAGCGGGGCGATGTTTCAGGCGCTGCCCATAATCTTGCTGAGGCGAATAGGCTTATGAATGAGGCATTTAAGTCTTTAGAGTTTAAGGCTGAGGAGAAAAATGACGGGGCGGATGAGCGTTAAGCCTATAATCTGCAAAGTAGCGTAAGAAGATGGTTGATGCTGAAGCATTCGCAGAGCATATTAAATCATATCTCGATATGCGCTAAGCCTATTTTTAATCTCTTATTCTCTCTTTCTCCTTTATGCTTCATCAGTTTTCAGCCTATATTTTCAGCCTATAAATGCTGATTACTATTGGAAGAAAGCATATATAGTATGTAATTTAAAAGATTGTTTGGTGAGATTTTGGCTAAGAAGGTTCGTTACGAGGAGCTTTTTCCACATGAGATTGAAGAAATAATCAGGGATAAACCTGTTGTTTACCTGCCCTTTGGAACATTGGAGTGGCATGGTTTACATTTGGCTTTAGGAAATGATGCAATTAAAGCCTACGAGATATGTCTTCGCGTAGCCGAGAAGGCCGGCGGGGTTGTGGCGCCGGCAACATACTGGGCTATCGGCGGCATGCCTCATCCGTGGACAACAAGGTTTGATGAGGTTCTCATAAGCGATCTTTTCTATGCAATTTTTGAGCAGATGGAGCATGTGGGTTTTAAAGTAGCTATAGCGCTCACTGGACATTACGGTTTGGAACAAATGTATGCCCTAAAAAAGAGCGCATGCGACTTCATGTATAGAAGCAGTATGCTTGTAGCACCTATACCGGAATATGAGGTTGCGTGCGAAAAAGGTTATCGCGGCGATCATGCAGCTAAGTGGGAGACATCGATTCTCTGGGCTCTCCGCCCGGAACTTGTAGATGTAAGTAAACTAGGCGTAAATTTGGAGGAGCCCTTGGAGGGCGTTATGGGTGAGGATCCACGGGTCTATGCGTCGGTGGAGATTGGGCGGGACATTGTCAACTACATCGTTGACAGGTTATCGGAGCTGGTGCATAGGATGCTGAATAAAACCAGTCCCCTTGATAAATTAAAGTTCATTAGGGCATTGAGTATTCAAGCCGATGTTCAGGCGGGAATAATGAACATGGGAAGTGAGGGATATGCAATTTTAGGAGGCAGAGAATACGAAACCTTCATTCAACATTTATGGATGGGCCGATATGACGAAGCAATAAAAGAAGGTGAGGGGCTCACATTAAAGCTTAAAACACCTAAGTGGAGAGCTTAAATCAAGTTTAAAGAGATTGACTGAAGTAAGGCTTCAGCAAACCAGGATAGGAATATGCGCTATCTTAGAGGCATTCTTTTCTTGAAATTATGAGATCTGCGTTTAGCAAATCTTCAAAAATATAGATTGTGAAGATAGAAAAATAAGTGGGGAAATATCTACTCGAACTTTAAAATTCTATGCGTGCCTGGAAGCATGAACGTATGAAATGTTGTTCTGTCTTCAAATCTTGTAGTCACATATTCTTCCCTGAAGTATCTTTCGGAGCGGGGCATAAGGTTGCGTAGTTTCGCATCTTTCTTCTTTATTGTGATTCCGCATCTTGCCGAGTGTGGAAGGAAGGATTTAACGATTAGGACGTTATTGTCATAAAGGAATAGGCAGATCTGGCTGGGGGCTTCCAGCTGAACTGGGAGGTCCCTCATGAAGGTTTGCCTAATGGCTGAAAGAGCTTCTTGCGGCAAAACATATAGGTCGCTGAAGTTTTCAGGCACTGTTAAAACGTATAGAATTCCTTCTCCGCAGCGGGCTTGGAGCAGGATTGGGTAACCGTTTGCTTTGTTCAGTCCGGTTAAAATTTCCCAAGAGTCATTGGTGAAATACTTGACTTCTGGGATGATGATTTCCCTGTCGGATTTATAGTGATCCATGAACAACATGTAGTCTTTAACAGCAATCTTCCTGTCTGTGCACTCGATTTCCACTATTTCCCTAAATCCTTTGTCTTGGAGGGCTTTAAGCAGTCCGGATGTAATTATGACGTTCTTACCTTTGCTTAATTGTCCCTTAATCTTCTCAAGTATTGCACAGTCAAACTTCGCAGACTCCGCCAGGAAGATCGTGTTGCTGCCGTATGGAAACTCTGGGGTAAGCTCAATCGGGATGCCCAGCATGCCTATGTAGTTATGTATAAAGTCTTCGCCGAAAGAATTGTATGGTTTATAGCATGGAACTCCAACCGGCTGGCCAAGCTTATCCATAAATAGGTCGGCTTCCTCAAAAACCGTCCCTGCAACTGGGGCAACATAGCTTAGAAATTTCTCTGCTCCATCCTCCATTCTTATTGATTCAAAGAGTGAGCCGTAACAGTATAGGGTAACCTCCATCGGCTTTGCAAATAAAGTCAGCATGATCTGCTCCGCCCATCGGTCGAGGCATCTACGGGCGTAAGGGTCAACCCAGCCCCCGCCATTTCTGCCGGGCTTAACATTCTCCAAGTATCTCATGATTGCATAGCTCTGATATTGCTGCAAGTGCTGCTGCGTATACTCCGGGTCTCTTGTCTCAGTTCCAGTGTAAATCATGTCGAACATTTTTGATTCAGCATCTAGGTTGTATCCCAAAGCCTGATAATGCTCATACCAGTTCGGATACTTTATGATTAAGTTCACGTTGGGATTGATGCTTTTAGCCGGCTTTATAATATATTCCTTGGCTACCTCCTCTAGGCGCTCCAGACGGTATTCCGTCCAGCTCCTATCGCCCTTAGCTTCAGCGCAGAGTTCACATCTACAGTTCGTAAAGTACCAGTCGTCCAGTATTATCTCATCGAAGAGTTCAGCTGAGAATTTAATGATCCTCCTGACCTTTTCTAGGTCCTTGGGGTTAGAATAGCAGAATGTCCTAGAGTAGCCCATTTCACTCGCAACGAAAGCGATGCCCGCTGAGGCTTTAACCCCCCTGCTTTCAAAGAACCCCTTAATCTTAGCCATGTCTTCCTTTTCTGGAAATATCTCGTCGCGGTAGGTTTCAAGATAAACCTTGTTAAACTTTAAGTATTTCTTAAGTAGATTAAAGCTGCTTTCAAGCCAGTTTAAATCCCTCATTCTCTGCACATCGCGGATCTGACAATAAATTGCAACACCAAAGTTTCTGTAGCCTTCACCCATTTCTCCACCCTTCTTTTCGTTTTTCTCGCCTATTTCTAGATTGAGACGAGAGTATTTATCACTATTGATTAAAACGTACGGTTGAATCTGTCGGATGCGGCGCACTGTGAGAAAATCATATATGCTATGTTCAGAATTATTTCCCAAGCACACCATTTGAGGTGAAGGGAATGATAATGACAGAATATTTTGGCGATCCCATAGTTGCAGCATATTTCCACATACCCTTCGGTTTAAAGTCTGAGGAGGAAAGAGTTCGTGAAATCGACAGGTGCCTTGCGGCTGTAAAGGAGGCTAAAGCCACCAGCATGTGGGTGTTAATTTCCAACGTGAAAGATGAAGGTGTAAGATACTTACTAAATCGTGCTCTTTCGCTGGGCTTAAGGGTTGTTCCCGTTTTTCAACCGTTCATTTCGATAGTTGAACATCCGGAAGTCAAAATAGTATGCGCAGATGGTTCAACATCTGATGACCCGCGCTATTTCAATATTGGCTGTTTCAACCATCCATATTTAATGGAGAAAACAAAGGAGCTAGTGAAGGATTTTTTAGAGCAATTTAAGGATCACCCAGCGCTTTACAGGATTGCCGGGCTTCCACTCATCAGCTTCATTCATGAAGCCTACTATAGAACGGATGTTCCAGAGTTCGGCGGTGGACCCCTTAAACCCTGCTGCTACTGTGAACATTGTATTGAAAAGTTTAGAGAGTCAATGAAAAAGAAGTATCGGGGCATCGAGGTGTTCAATTCTAAACATGGCACAAACTTTAGGAGCTGGGAATCTCTGGAGCCGCCTAGAGAGCCTAGTAACCCATCGTTTTGGAAGGAATGGCTTGACTTTCACGCCGATATTATTCCAAGCTTTCTACATGAGATAATTGGGTTTGCGAAAAGCATCGCCCCAATCCTATCTACTCATGAACTTAACGATTTTTATCCATGCACATATCAATGCGTCTACTCTGGTAATGATATTTGGCGGATGGCGAAGGTCATAGATGTTGGGCATGAGGACATGTATCCCCTTGAGTTTGACCATCGATATGTGATCTACGTTTATGAGTACATAAAAGACGCCGTGAGAGCGGCTATGGATTTCGATGGGCTTTATACTGCTAACGGCCAGAGTTTCAATTCGTGGCTCGGCTATAAGATTCCCGTAGCAAGCATGTTTGAGCAGGTTTACTCCTGCCTCGCCCATGGTTCATTAGGCTTAGTTTGGTGGGTGGATTGGAATCAGCTTGATCTTTGGGCGAAAACTAAACGTCCGAATGAGGAGTACTCTCAGCTTGTAGGTGCGCTTAAAGATTATGAAATCTCAAAGGCGGAGGTTGCGCTTATTTATCCTTGGACAAGCATGGAATTGAAGAGAGACGACACGTACTGCATGGATAATCTGCTTTTCTATATGGCCTTGGTTAGAAGCAGCATTCCAGTTGACATAGTCTCTGAGCAGCAGGTGGCTGAGGGCATACTGGATAAGCGTGGATATAAGGTTCTCTGCACGGTCGGCTGCCCGGTTCTTCCACCAGAGGTCGCAGCTAAAATCCGGGCGTTCGTGGAGAACGGCGGGGTTTTGATCCAAGACTATGAGGGGCAGGGAATAGGTGAATTTAAATCAGCCTATCCTGAGCTGGTTCTTCAGCCATCAGCTGAGCATGTAATTTACACCATTAAGGCTGACACGCCCCTACTTAGTAGGCTGAATGGGAAGATAATTGCTATAGGAATAGGAAGCCTATGTGAAGATCTTAATGTGGACGTGGGCTCCAAGATTATAGCTAAGTTTGAAGATGGAAAGCCGGCTCTGGTGGCTGTGAAGAAAGGTAGCGGCGTTATTATAAAAGCCGCTACTTTACTAGGCTGGGACTACTCTAATTATCCCGGCCACTATGATTTCGCCGTGATGTTCCCATTCATAATTCGGAGGGATGAGAATGTCCGAAAGATGATTCTCGGGCTGCTGGAAGAAGCGGGGGTTCAGCCTCCGGCTGAATCAACCAACCCTGATGTGGAGGTTGGGGTTTGGAGGGGAAAAGAAGACCTCATGGTTTTTGTAGTAAACCATCTTGATCAGGGCTCAACTTCTACGGTGACTGTGAATCTGAGCAGCGACGGCAAATATATGGTTCAAGACTTCTTTAGCAGGGAGGCGTGCCAAGTGCGCCAAAACGGTCGAAAAATAACCTTCAAAGTTGACTTAGCAAATTTTCAGGGAAAAGCTTACATCTTAAAGAGGATTCCTTAATCCACCTTTTTTTGCTTCTAAAAAGAGATTTGAAATAAACTTAA
>JAGTRG010000013.1 GCA_018396435.1 Candidatus Bathyarchaeota archaeon | reverse complement strand
TTGTTCGATCCTGGATACTTACCCGGCACATCGACTAAAACGTTTGGCTCACTCCACATCTCTTTCTCATGAGAGAACCTGGATGTATAGATCGCCACATCGCTTGCGCCTTCTTTTGACCCGCCAAACCATGCTGCTAATAACTCACCATTTCCTTTTTCAGTTATTGTTGGAACATGGACTTCAGGCGCATTAGGGTTAAATTTGAATACATCTTCTTTCTTAAAATGGTATCCATTTTATACTCCCGATATTATTGTGTTGGGTTAACTAAATTTTATTTTTCTTTATAAATTTACTTTAAACGAGCCATGAAACGCTGTCTTTAAATTTCATGTAAGCGGTAGAGTTATTGGTTTTGCTTCCTCAAGTGATTTTGTTGCAGCCAAAACTGCTTCTAACGCAGCTCTCCCATCCTCGCCGGATACTAACGGCTTTCTATCATTGATTATGCATTCTATAAAGTGCTTATCCTCCTTCAAATACGCATCCTTAAAGCGGTCCCTCCAGCTTGGAAAGGTTGATGTGTAAGCGCCGGTCTCCTTCTTACAGACAAGAATGGACTGAGACTTTAATTCACCGATCAATATGACCCCATCTGTTCCAAGAACCTCAACACGAGCATCATATCCATACTTAACTGGGCAGCTTCCATCTATAAGTCCTAGAGAACCATTTGCGAACTTTAAGGTTACAACAGCATTATCATAGAATCTTGGGTGCCTGCTTCTTAATTCTGGAACAGCAATTGCCTCAGCCTCCGCATAGACTCTCCTTATTTCGCTTTCCATAAGCCATCTAACAGAATCAAAATCGTGGCTATTCACCTCGGCAAGCATACCTATTGACATTATAGGGTCGCATGCCCAAGAGGGCGGTAACCCGGGGCCGCGTCCAGTCGACTTTATGATTGCCAGTTTTCCAATAACGCCCGTATTAATTATTCGTTTTGCAGTTTGAAACTCTGAGTCAAACCTCCGCATAAAGCCAACTTGAAGCTTAACGTTAGCTCGACGTGCGGCAGCTATCATTTCATCAGCTTCTTTCAGCGTTAAAGCCATAGGCTTTTCGCAGAAAATATGCTTTCCAGCTTCCGCGGCGTCAATGGCGATTCTTGCATGCGTAAAGGTTGGAGTTGATATAATAACAGCATCCACATCACTCCGTTTCAAAGCCTCTTCATGATTTATATACCAATCGGCACTATATTCTTTGGCGATTCTCATAGCAGGTTCTTGAACAGAATCCACAACGGCAACAACCCTTGAGTTAACGATGTGCTCAGAGTAAATTTCAGCATGAAGAGAACCGGCTCGACCAGCACCTATTATGCAGATACCGACCTTCTTCATAGACATGATGAATTCTCCACATAAATTCTATTTCTAGGACCAAAAATAAATTTTTATCCTGCTTGTTAACTAGTTCCTGTAAAAGTAAAAAATAGCACGTTTAATGAAAAGAAAAGTTTTATCCCACCGCCAAACAAGTAAAAATGAGGAAAAATTTATGAGAGCTGTAAGGCTTCACAGCATAAAAGATCTGCGTTTCGAAGAGATTGAGGAACCAGAGATCGGTGAGGACGAGGTTCTCTTAAGAGTCAGGGCCGCAACTATCTGCGCTACCGATGTTCGAATATATACGTATGGGGATCCTCGCATCAAACTGCCGCGAATTTTGGGCCATGAATTCGCTGGAGATGCTGAAAAAGTTGGTGCGAACTTGAGAGGTCATCTTAAAATCGGCATGAGGGTAACTGTCAACCCAAATATGTATTGTGGAAGATGTAGATACTGCATTACTGGTAGGCATGAGCTCTGCGTTTCAAGATACGCTCTAGGGATCGATGTAGATGGAGCTTTAGCAGAATACATTAGAATACCATCCGAAGCCTTTAAAACGGGCGCTATATGTGAAATACCGGACAATCTCTCATATGAGGAGGCAGCGCTCATCGAACCCCTATCGGCATGTCTTCACGGGCAAGATGTTGCCCAAACAAAAATTGGCGACATAGTGGCGGTTATAGGAGCTGGTCCAATAGGGCTAATGCATGTTATTTTAGCAAAGGCATTAGGCGCTTCTAAAGTTATTGTAAGCGAAGTAGAGGAAGAAAGGCTGAGGGAGGCCGCAAGTTTCGGAGCGGACCACCTAATTAATCCGCTGAAAGATGATCTTTCTTCAAAAGTTAAAGAAGTCACATATGGGCATGGAGCGGACGTGGTAATAGTCGCTGTAGGATCACCAATAGCGCAGGAACAGGCCCTATCAATAGTTGCAAGAGGCGGTAAAATAAACTTCTTCGGCGGGCTCCCATCTGGCAAAGAAATAGTTCCGTTAAACACAAATTTGATACACTATAAAGAAATTTCAGTTTTCGGCTCTTCTTCCCAATCAATTTATGACTTTCATAAAGCATTAAATCTTGTCAGCTGCGGCGTACTAAACGTAAAACGTTTCATAACGCACCGCCTCCCATTGGAAGAGACGCCTAAAGCATTCGAGATAGTTTCTTCAAAGCGCGGATTAAAAGTTTGCATTAACCCATGATTTTTAGGGCTTAATGGTGAAACCGTGATTAATCTGAAAACCCTTCAAGGAAGCAACATGAAATTAACCATCCCGCTTTTGATCTCTAAAGTAAGGAAAAACCTTCTTTCCGAAAAACTCTATAAACTTATTCTGATCTGGGCTTGTGCTTAAAAACTCAACTTCATTTACTCCAAACTTCAAGTATAACTCAATTTTTTTAATGGCTTCCTCCTCTGAAGTTATAATGAAACGTCTTTTCACGATATCCTCCCTCCCTATCGACTTGGCTTTTAACTCAAGATCTCTAGGATCGTAAACCTCAGCCTCAAAGATTCCCGGTATCATCGTAGCGTTCCAGAATTTACAACCTTCAACAGCTCTCTCAAAATCTTCATCGTAGGAAGTTATTATGTGGACAATCTTCTTAATTCCCTCAGGATTTCTACCTGCATCCTTAGCGCCTTTAACCAGAGCGGGAAAAATTTCTGAGCTAAATTTCTCATCAAACACACGTCCGCTCGTTAATAGTCCATCGGCATATTTGCCCGCAATGTAGGCGGCGGATGATCCATTAGCCGCCACATATAGTGGGATTTTTGATTTAGGTTTGGTATATAAATTCGCCTTTCTTAAGCAATAGTGCTTTCCATCAAAATCCACAAAACTTTCTTTCCATAACCTCCTTATTATAATTATGGACTCTTCAAGTCTATTCAGTCTCTCTTTGTAGGGCGGCCACCGCAACCCCAAAGGGGCTTCATTCATAGACTCCCCTGTACCTAAACAGAGAAATATTCGTCCAGGATGCATGAAATCCAGAGTTGCGAAAGCTTGCGCCACCACCCCCGGATGGTATCTTAAGAGCGGAGCAGTAACTGAACCGAGAGACACTTTCTTTGTTCTCTCAGCAGCTGCAGCCAACCAAACCCATGCGAAACTGGATTTCGCATTAGTGTGAGCCCAGGGATGGAAATGGTCGCTGGTCCAAATAGTGTCAAAACCAAGTTTCTCTGCTTTAATAGTAAAATGAAGCAGCTCATTTGGATCATACTGCTCCTGCGCAGCGTAAAAGCCGAAAGTGCAATTCATAGGATTCCACCCTTAAATCTCATTTAGCCACGTATAATATAAAAAGTAGGGCGCAAATATCCGCTCTTTGATAGTAATGCTATTTTAGAATTGACATGCCACCATCAACAACAACCGCTTGACCTGTACACCAATCAGAGTCATCGCTGGCGAGATAAAGCGCTGCTCCAGCTATATCCTCCGGCTTCCCAAGCCTTCTAAGCGGAATCTCCTTCTTTAACTCTTCAAGCTGCTTAAGATGCTCCTCAGTCATCGGTTCAAGCACCATCGCCGTCTCCGTCGGACCTGGACAGATCGCGTTCACATTTATATTATATTGCGCGAGTTCTATGGCCATAGCCCTAGTTAATGAGAGGATAGCGCCCTTCGAAGAGCTATATGCGGCGTGACCAGGCTCCCCCACGATAGCTGCCTTCGAAGATATATTGATGATTTTTCCTCCTCTTTTCTCAATCATATGTGGCACTACCAATTGGGATGGAATAACCGTGCCCAGCACATTTACTCTAAACATTCGCTCATAAAACTCTAGGGGTTCTTCCCAGAAGGATCTGCCGGCATGTATTCCCGCATTATTAACCAATATATCTATGGTTCCAAATCTTTCCAGAACTTGGGAAATTATTTCTGCCATTCTTTCCCTTGATGAAACATCCCCCTGAAAACCTAAAACTTCCCCTCCCTGATCCCTGATCTTCCTCTCAGCCTCCCTTACGCCTTCCTCATGAAGACCTATGATAACCACTTTAGCCCCCTCCCTTGCAAATCGAGATGCTACTGCAAAGCCTATTCCCCGAGTGCCACCGGTAACTATGGCAACCTTGCCTTTCAACTTCATAAGCGTTCACCCAACTAATTTTCATGAAGGGCTCCATTAAAAAATATTTCTAAATTTGAATCCCCATGCTAAATTAGATGGTTAAGTGTTCATACCGCTCAAATATTCTATCTATTTCATTGAGCATTTGCTCATAGAAATCAGCATATTTCCTGTATTTTTCATGCCTCTCTTTAGATGGCATCACTTTTCTTACTGGTTTAACCCAATCATCTATTGTTTTTATATAGCTGTCGAATGCTTTAACGGCATACCCACCGAGAACCGCTAGTCCTAACACCGCGTATTCCTCTCTATTTAACAGAACATAGGGTATGTTAAGGACGTCCGCTTTTATTTGATTCCACACGCTGCTTTTACTGCCTCCTCCTATGCCCCTAACTTCGTTAAATTCTATATTCTTAAAAAGCCCTCTTATTATCCTGAAGTAGTAATGATATTCATATGCAATGGACTCAAGGATCGACCTATATAGGTGACTTGCAGTATGCTTCCAGCTGAAACCTAACCATACACCTTTTATTCTAGGATTATATGGATATATTCTGCCTCCTAAATGAGGCACAAAGAACAAATTCTCCGATCCTTCAGGGACCTGTGACGCATACTGATCTAAAACTTGATATGGATCTTTACCGGTCTCCTCCGCAATTTTCTTCTCGTAACGCGCTATTTCATCTCTAAACCATCTTAAACAAAGCCCGCCGCCTCCAACATAGGCATGAGGAATCCACAGTTCAGGTACAACCGCCTTAGTATAAAGAAGCGTCTTAAACTCTTTGTCTGGGATCACCTTATCAGTAGAGGCGGAAAGTATTGAAGCGGTGCCAGCTACATCCAAGCATAATCCAATTTTAGTTATGCCAGCACCTAAACATGAAGCTGGATAATCGCCCGCTCCAGCTACAATAGGTATGCCCCCAACCAGCCCGCATCTTTCAGCTTCCTTTCCAGAGAGTTCACCGATGATTTCCCATGGTCTCACAATTCGCGGGAGCTTATCAAACGGAATCCTGAAAATTTCGCAAAGATCATCCGACCATTTCATTCGTTTAACATCGTACAAGCCAGTGTATGTGATATAGGTGTAATCGTAAAAAGATTGATCGCCTTTAAGACCGGCAAGTTTTCCAGCTACATATACGGAGGGTACAGTAAATTTGTATATTTTTTCAAAAATCAAAGGTTCCTCATCCTTCCACCAGAGCATTTTTGGCAAATGTGCGATTGATGGTGGAGCTGCAGTAACATCCATCAAGACGTCAACATAGTTTTTTCTAAGGTAGTCAACTTGGACCCTACATCGCGTATCAAGCCATGAATCATATGGTATGACAGGGTTCCAATCTTTATCTACTCCAAGTATACCAGCCATTTGACCGCTGAAAGCTATAGAGGCAACATCTTTCGGATTTATGCCAGACTTCTTAATTGCCTCCCTTAACGTATTAATTGTAGACATGTAGAAGTCTTCGGGTTTCTGTTCAACCCAATTGGTTCGTGGATAGAGCAGTCTCGACTCCTCATAGGCTGTTGCGAGCTGATTTCCATTTAAATCAAATATGGCTGCCTTTGTTCCTCCAGTGCCGATATCCACTCCAATAAAATATTGAGAGGACATGGAACCCCGACCCTAGGCTTTGCTTCATTTTACGGTTTTAAATCATTAATATTTTAGTTACCATAAAAATTAAAGATAATTTCATCTTCAAGCAACCCCCGTTATGCTAAACTTATCCAGAAAAACCTCTAAGGCAGAAATAATTTTCATCTTTCAATCCAAGGTCAATTTAACCTACTCGGATAATCTTTCTTCAGGCGGGATTAAAGCGTTAAGGACAGGTTCAACCCATTTATCGCTGTTCATGTCATAAACGATGAAGTCGCCGTCGAACTGCCAGTAAGCCCAGCTCCACCCCATCTTCTCAGCTAGCCGTGCCACAAAGTTTAGGTAGCGGACACGTGAAGCCATATCCGCCCTGTCATATACTCCAAATTCACCTAGAAATAAGGGGCGTTCATTCCTTTCAGACCAAGACTGCGCCTTCTCAAAATCTTTGACGATCGCCAGCTCTTCTTCCATTGTGCCTTTCCATTCAACGCCAACCTTATCTCCCCTTCCCGCCCAGATTGCACCTTGATGGGTAAAATCCATGGGGCGATAATAGTGAATGGTAACAATAATGTTCCGGTCATCTTCTGGCAGCTTAAGATAGTCGAGATAGTCAATATCGTTCCAGTTTCCAGGTCCAATAATAACTGTTCTCTCAGGATTTGTTTCGCGTATTATAGACAACGCTTCATGAGAAAACTGATTCCATAGTTCAGGTGTAAGTTTCCCATGAGGTTCGTTAAGTATTTCAAAAATAACATTATCCGGGCTGTTTCTGTAGCGTTCCGCTATCTGTTTCCACGTTGAAAGAAACCTATCTTTATTGCCCAACGGGTCTTTACCCATCGCCACAAACTCGTGTAAATCAAGCACAACCATAAGCCCACTGCTGAACGCTTGATCAACCGCCCAGTCCAGAACTTTAAGCCATTCATCTCTTAACCTATTTTTCTCATCGATTCCATCATCTCGAAATGGATGCAATGGGATGCGTACGCTACTAAATCCAGCTTGCTTAATTAAAACGAAATGCTTACTCTTCATCCTCGCTCTAGAGGGCGACTTCCAAACCGGATCGTACCCTAGAACATTTACGCCTCTACCTAGACGACGATTCTGCTCAAAAACATACGTCTTTCTCATCGAATTTCACCCCTACATAGATTATAGGATCTTCCAGTTAAAGATTGCCCAAACATTTGTTTCTAAAAGCTGCCTGATCTAACTAACCTATCTAATACATATAAATAATCGTCTTCTTACTGATCGGGTCTCACTCTCTGCGCCAGCCGCGTGGCGTGGTTATGGTTAATCTTTGGCGCGATATTCATAAAACATCAACCATTGATGTTTCCGAGAAAAAAACATCAACTGTAGTGACTTTCAATTCTCTTTGTGAGATTCACCTAATCACCTCAGAGAAACTCGTGTTCTTTAGACATGGGAGGGAGATGCTGTTAAGTTTTTGTTTTGAGTAGGGTGTTGTACAATGCTATGAATGCTTCTAGGAAGGTTTTTGCGCTTTTTAGGGTTGAGTTGTTTGGGAAATTGTTGCTGAACCTTTTTGTTCTGGCTTTTAGGATGCCGAACCAGCGTTCTATCCGGTTGCACATTCCGAAGGTCACATGCTTCCATTTGAGACCTAGGCTTCTCAGCGCATCTGGATACCATGGGCCTTTGTCGACTAGGATTAGAGGTTTGTTGGTGCAGGTTTCTAAGATTTTTCTGAGGATTGCTTCAGCGTGAAGCATGTTTCTGACCCATGAGACTCTGCACGCTGAGACCTCCTTTGTCTTCGCGTCCACAGCAGCCCACACATAGAACTGTTCGCCGCAGAGCTTTAGTTTCGTCTCTTCCACGGCTATGGCTCTTCTACGCGTCTGTTTAGGCTTTGGAAACGCATCCTTCATCCTTCTAAACCAGAGGCGGACGGATTCATGGGCAAACCTGGCTGAACCCCTCAAGACTCTTGCAACAACCCTACATGAGAGCCCGGAGTAGAATAGTACGGTGGATAGGACCTTAACCTTGAGGGGCTTCCTGTTCCAACAGAATACTCCAGACCTCTCAACCCTATCCGCCAAAAAAGAAAAGGGTTCAATACAAATCACCTAAGAACTAATAAGACAAACCTACAGAAAAACTTGACAGCATCTTACTTAACAGATAACATAATAAGCATTTTATATTTGCCTAAATGGTACGTGGGGATTTGGGTTATTTTCTTTGATTGAAGTGGAGGATTTGAATATTGCTATTTTCAACAATCGAGTGCTCATAGGCTCACTTTATGAAAGCTGTTTGCATTTGCATCCCAATATGGCTTTAGCTACTTCATGCTCCCCAGCAGTTGGGACTTTTTAACAAGAAGTATTAAAAGGGATATTACTGGCACCACGAAACCCATGGCAGCTGTAAATTGGATGGTTACGCCCCATATATCAAAGAGTATTGTTAAAACACTGACGAACACGGTTGCCCAGAACCCCCATCTTCTCATCATTAGCAATCCAACAACAGCTATGAACCCTAGAATCCCTAACAGAAAGAACATTGCATTTATAAATTGAATAATTATCGGAGCAACTTCGACATCTAAGAGTCCCCCCGGCGTAATTGTACTTAGATATCCAAAGACGATTCTTCCAGCGGACTGAAGCGTCCCTAAAAGCGCTACAAGGATTATACTCCTGTTCGGTTTTCCTGAACTATGAATTTCTTTCTTCACCATATCTCACCATCAACTGGTTTAAGTTGAACTACCTGCTTAGCATTATCATGCTTCAGCTCATTAATAATTACTTTCGCTAATAATTATCATTTGCTAGGTCTACAACCTCATTTTTTATAATTTGCGGAAAAATAGCTATAGCTTGTAGAAAGATTAAAAACCAATAATTTAAACGCTAGCCTCACTTTTGGTGCGGGGGGTGGGATTTGAACCCACGAACCCCTATGGGACAGCCGCTCTGAGAGGCGCTTTTCTCCTCAGGGCTGCGCCTTTGGCCTGGCTTGGCAACCCCCGCTATCTAAGATTTTATAAAATTTATTCTCCAGTTAAATCTTTATCGGTTTGATTTTTAAGAATTTAAGCAGCATTTCTATATTTATAATCTCTATAAAAGAAGGTTTAGACCTAGATTTACATTGGCAAATTTTTGTTTTACATCATGCTTATATTTTTAACTTGGAATAGGGATTCATAGATGAGATTTATGGTGATATCATGTCTAGGGCTTTATCTCTTAAGGAGAAAGATCTGGAGTCCTTTGAGGGGCGCGAGAAATATGTTATTACCGTTGTCGGATGTGGAAGAATGGGGCTTCCAACAGCATGCTTATTTGCAGATGCAGGCTTCAAAGTTATATGCTTGGATCTTAATCCGCACATTGTGGATCAAATTAACAGGGGAATTAGTCCCTTCCTTGAGCATAATTTAGAGAGACTTATAAGAAAGAATCTGAGGGAGGGACGTTTAACAGCCACAAGCGATCCAAAATTATCAATTCCGAAAAGCGACATAATAATAATTGTGGTTAATACTCCCATCGATGATAAAAAAAGACCCGACTACTCCAACCTTGAGAGTGCATGCAGGGATATAGGACTAAATCTTAAACCAGGGTCGCTAATAATTCTACAGAGTACGGTTGGCCCAGGAATAACTGAGACGCTTATCAAAGAAACTTTAGAAGCAGCTTCAGGTTTGAGAGCTGGGAAAGATTTTGGCTTAGCCTTTAGTCCAATACGTGCCACAGCTGGAAGAGTCATCCATGACATCATAAATTACCCTAGGGTTTTAGCGGCTATAGATAAGCAGAGTTTAGCCGCCGCAAAAGCCGTGCTGAAAACCATCATTAAGGGCGAAATAGTTGAGGTCAGCAACATCAAAACTGCCGAGACCGTTAAACTGTTCGAGAACATTTATCGCGATGTAAATTTGGCATTAGCCAACGAGTTCGCAGAGTTCTGCCAGAAGTCCGGCATAGATTACATTGAGGCTCAACAGGCTGCTAACACCCAACCATACTGTCATCTTCTTAGCCCCGGCATTATCAGCGGACACATACCTAAAGACCCCTATCTCCTAATCGAGGAGGCGGAGAACCTAGGTATTAAGATGCGGCTGCCGATTGTAGCTAGAAGAGTAAATGATGAGTCCGTTAGAAGGGCGATTGAGCTTATCAGAAATGCTTTCAAAGCCATGGAGAAAACACTTAAGAGATCAAAGATTGTAGTTATGGGCATTTCTTATAAACCTAATGTTAAGGAGGTTAAGGGTTCACTAGTAATAAATTTAGTGAAGCTATTACAGAATAAGGGTGTGAAAGTCAGCGTCTTCGACCCCTTCTACTCCTTCGAGGAGATAAAAGATCTGGGTTTACCCGCTGAGGATAACTTCACTAAAACCTTAGAGAGCTCAGATTGCATCGTGATAGCAGTTGGACATGATAAGCTTAAGCGCTTAAATCTTGGGAAAATATGCGTCTTAATGAAGAAACCTGCTGCATTAGTGGACTTAGCTAACATAATTGATCCGTCTAAGGCTGAGAAAGAAGGTTTCATTTATCGAGGCTTAGGCAGAGGGGTTTGGTCAAGATGAGAAAAATAAAGATGGCTGTTGTTGGAGCAGGCTTCTGGGGTAGAAACCATATCAGAGTTCTAAGCGAGCTGCCTGAAGTAGAGCTCATCGCCGTCTGCGATATAGATAAGCAGAGGGCAGACGCAGTCTCTGAAAAATACGGTTTAAAATCCTACAGTGAAAGTCTAAAAATGTATGAGGAGGAAGATCTGGATGCTGTTACGATTTGTGTCTGGTCTTCTAAACTCGCCGAGGAGTCCCTAAAGGCCCTAAAAACCGGAAAGCATGTGCTGGTTGAGAAGCCGATGGCAAGCTCCATAAAGGAAGCGCGAAAAGTTTTAAGGATGGCGGAGGCAAAAAAGCGTAAATTAGCAGTTGGCTTCATAGAGAGGTTCAATCCCGGAGTTAGAAGAGTTAAGAAAAACATAGAGGAAGGGCTTATTGGATCACCGGTTTCAGCAACGGCTAGGCGGGTTTCCAAATGGCCTCAGCGACTAGGCGATGTTGGAGTGGTTAAAGACACGGCGATACACGATATAGATATTATGCGCTTCATATTCAACGAGGATCCAATAGCAGTATATGCAAGAGCCGGATGCCTCCAACATCAGAGATTTGAAGATTACGCGCAGATAATGCTGGCATTACCGAATAACAAAACAGCATTTCTAGAAGCAAATTGGCTAACCCCATATAAAATTAGAAGGTTAACTGTTACTGGAAGCGAAGCCATAATCACTTTAGACTATATCACGCAGGAAATGACTATTGAGACATCTGGGCAAACATTAACCCCCAGATATGAGTGGGAGGAACCCTTGAAACTGGAGCTCCAACACTTCGCTGATTGCATATTGAACAATAAGGAGCCCGCGGCGTCGGGAGTTGACGGTATAAAAGCCTTAGAAATAGCGGAGGCAGTGCTTAAATCCGCAGTTAAAGGATGCACTGTAAAAATTTAATCCGTAACTAGATCGATGCTTAAAAATGAATTTTATTAGTCTAACATGAATATTCCCCAACCTTAATTAATGAATGGCACGCGCCTAGATTTCATCTCTTAAGTTGAAGGGTTTTCCCTCTAGAAGTATTTTCTCAGGTATCTTATCCTTCCATTTCCTAATGAATGATAATTCTCCTCTTTTTTCCCTAAGTTCATCCGGTAGCATTTCCGGGATTTCATCCCTTATCGGGTACCAACGCAGGCATTTTGGGCAAATAATGATTCCCTCCACTATTTCATCCCTTTCCTCGAACACGTGGAGCTCCAGCGGATAGTACTTATCTATTGGGCAAGCCAGAATATCCATTAAACGCCTCTTCATCATTAAATCCCCTTAAGGCTTATCATTAGGCATATCTAATTTGCTGGTTATAAACATAGCGAAAACCCGCCCAAAAATAAATGGAGGTCGTAAATAAAAATCAGTTGGTCTTCAATTTTTCAGAAGGCAACCCATTTCGCTTCGGCACTAAACATTTCATCAACCATTCTCTCAATTTCTTTAGGCGTAAGCATAGCTGACGTTAACGGATCGAACATCACGGCCTGTAGGGCTGCATTCCTATCTTTTTCTAGAGCCGCCTTAACCGCAAGCTCTTGGACATTTATATTAGTTCTATTTAGGGCTGCGCATTGCGGCGGTAAATCTCCTACATTACACGGGTGTATGCCGCCCCTATCAACTAGACATGGAACTTCAACGCAGCATCCATAAGGGAGATTGGTTATTAACCATTTATTTTCGACGTTACCATTTATGCGTAGGGGTTTACCAGTTTCCATAGAGTATATTATGTCTACGCCATATTCATGCGACCGGTTCAGTTCAAGCGGCGCTTCTCCGCTTATCTGTTTCTTTATATATTCAAAGTGAGGCTTCCAAGCTTCCTTACATATTTCTAAATAGAACCACCTTGGCTCACAGTAAGCTTTTCTCCTCTCCTCAGTTGTCCTAAAGTATGGAACATATTCGCCTAGATGATGGCTTGATTCAGTTATAAAATATCCCAAATACTTCATCATCTCAAAGCGAACTTTATCCCTTTCATAGATCTCTTTCCTCCTCATCGCCTCCCAAAGGAGCGGATAGGCGTCTTCACCCCTATATTTAAACTCTAAAAAGAACGCCTGATGATTTATCCCGGCGACCCAGTAGTAAACATCCTCGTATGGAACATTTATATAGCTTGATAGCTGCATGGCTGTTCCCTGAACGCTATGACATAATCCAACATTTCGTATTTTAGTTGCTTTATTCATTGCCCAACAGTTGATGGCCATTGGATTAGCATAGTTGATTAGGAGCGCATTGGGACATAATTCTTCCATGTCATAACATATGTCCAGTAAAACCGGTATCGTTCTGAGGCCACGAAAGACTCCACCTGGACCAATCGTATCTCCGACTTCTTGACTCACACCGTATTTCAGTGGGATATTTATGTCGAGCTCAAAAGCCTCTAATCCCCCAACTTGAATCATTATTACCACGTAATCAGCGTCCTTTAAGGCTTCTCTACGGTTTAAGGTTGATTCAATCCTCATGTTCGGCGCATATTTAGAAGATAACGCATGCGCAAACTTGCTTATTAAATCAAGACGCTCCGCATCGATATCCATTAAAGCAATCGTAGAATCCCTAAGTTCAGGATGGTAAACGATGTCTGTTAGCAGACGGCTAGCAAAAACCACACTTCCAGCACCAATAAAAACTATCTTAGCCATTTTAAGACACCGAAAAGAACTATGCTTAAAACCCTAGTAAAAATTTACGGTTCTCTCTTCAAAGAATCGCTCAGGAAAATCTAACTGCTGAGGGCTTCATTTTTCAAAGTAGTCTTCACAAATATGTCTAAAACCACCTGATACCATCTTGGACCAACGCTTCTAACTATTCTGGCAAACAAGATTTCAAATTCCACACTTAAACTTGAAAGCTTCCTAGAAACTTTCTCAATTACCTTTTTTATCGGGTCTTCATCCTTTTTAGCATGTTCAAATGCATAATAATGAATTATGCCTCCCTCAGGTTTTAGGGCCATCAGAGCATAATCAAGATACTCGTATGCCTTTTCAGGTAGGGGCATAAGAACCCTATCCGCAACTCCCTTCAATTTAGAAATTATCACCTCTTTTGCATCGCCCTCGATTGGCTCCATAACGTCCTTAACTTTATTTAGATCCGCGTTTATCCTCATGCATTGAACTGCGGCCGGATTAATATCTATCGAATATACTTTTTTAACCTCTACATATTTAGCAATCACTATTGAAAATCCCCCAACGCCTGCAAACATGTTAACTATAACCTCACCTGGCTTAACTTGTCTAGCAACTCTCATATGCTCATAGGATAGTCTTGGAGAAAAGTAACATTTAGCTAAGTCAACCTTAAATAGGCAGCCATACTCCCTATGAATCGTCTCAGTTTTGTCCTTACCGCATACCCACTCAAGTTTTCTTAATCGTAAATCGCCTGAAATTGGACTCGCCTGACGCAGCACCGTTCTCACATTCCTATGGCTCTCCATTATTATCTTCGCAATATTTTTGGCTTTATCCTCGAAAGCATTTGGCGCTTTAATAATTGCTATGTCGCCAACAATATCGAAGCCTTTAAAAAAAGTTTTCAGCTCTGATGGGGTAAGTAAATCCGCAAGTTTATCTTTTAAGGGGCTCATCTTATTCATCTTCAATTCAGTTTTCCGAAATTTCTCTCGAAGCGAAATCTTTGGTCATCTTCAGCATTTTTCTAGCCTCATTGTCGACCAATAGAACTAGCGAGAAGTAGACTAGGGCGCCGAAAAGAACCTTTACCACCACCATGGAGAGCCTCGCTAAGGTTGGGGTCAAATATAAAACTAATGACATCACTAGCGATGCGCTCAAATACCTTATAAGGCTAACCCACGGTATATCAAATTTTAGGCATCTCGACGCTATAATATATTTAGCTATGATAGTGAACAGGTTAGTTAGGACATTTATTATCGCCAAATATTCAGCTGCTGTTAGAGCATCCGGCATTCCAACGGCAAGAATTAAATACGTAAGCGGCACAATCACCGCTGCCTGAGCATAGGTTAACGTTTGCAGAAGGAAAAGTCTGCTTCTAACCATTTTTCTGTAGGATATTTTTTCATCAGCATCCAATCTTTCGGTGCCACTTATGATTGAATCAAAAACCGAGGAAGTTGCCAAGAAAAGAGCGTTTAGAGATAATAAAATCAAGATCGGCTTGGCTACGGCGTATAACGGATTCAGAATCAATAAAAGAGGTTCTGAGAGAACTATTGCACCCGTGCACATGGGCAATGCAAACATTAGAACCATTTTTAATGATGATGAAACGTCGCTGGGGTTAACTTCAGATAGAAGTTTTGGATATAGGGCGAATGATAAGGAGGATGAGTAGCCTACTATAGAGGCTATGGCGGATGATGCACCATAATAGGCTCTTGCTAATTCCCCGCCATAAACAAAAAGAAGGATGTTTGCAAATATTAAAATTCTTCCGCCTATAATGCCGTAAATATTTATTAGAGAAGCCTTGAACCACCTTTTAGCGTAATCCCACCTAATCCTCCCAAGAATCTCGCGCCATATGCCCCTCACATAAAATAATATCTGAACCAAGTAGGATGCTATAAGGCTGAACAGAACCCCTATTAAGCCCGTCCTAAAACCTATTATAAGAAGAAAGCCTAGGGACACTTTGCCGATCTCAAGCACTAATAATCCAAACGCCATCATTTCTGGACGTTTAGGATAAAATATTGCCTCCAAAACCGCTTGAACATGGTTCTCAACTATTAAGAAGACGCCTACTGAATACGTTAAAAAGTATTTGCTGGAAACTTGAAGTATGCCTAATATATTTGGTATAGTGATAAGGTAAACTGCAGCGGACGCTGAGGCTACTAAAAGATTTATGATTAGACCCGTTTTCGGAGCGTCCTGATGTCCTCTAGCAGTGAACCTTGTTACCCAGAAAGGTATTATTGCGGATGCTAGCGTGAAGTAAGATAGCGTATCGCCGATATTACTGTAGACTCCATATTCCTCAAGCGTAATATTCCTGGTGACAAGAAGCGTGAACAGTAAGCCGGTTCCCACGCTAAGCAACCTAAAAAGGAACAGCATGAGTCCGGAATAGCGGAGTCTAATGCGGCTGCCAGACAATCTTTTTCAAACCCTTCGTTTTCCCTTATAGATTAGATTATTTTAAAAAGCCTAATATTTATTAGGTTTAGCTATAAGCGTAAATTGCGTAACTATGCTTTACATAATGGAGAGATTGGGATCTTGGGAATAACAAAACTGTTTCCTAAAGCTCCAGATGAGCATAAGCCCGGTAGACCAATGATTCCAAACGGGCTTGGCGCAGTATATATTCTATCTTCCGTAACCTACTTGTTTATCCTTCAAGGGCTTCAAATCTGGAATAGATTGTCCGCCTTAACTTTAGCTTCATGCATACTCTTCGGCGGCTTTATGGGTTTGTTTGACGACTGGGCGGATCTTAGATGGAGATATAAAGCTTTCTTACCGCTTATAGCAGCTCTGCCATTGATCGTGCTCCGTGAGGGTGAGACAACGATGAGCACATATTTCTGGGGGAAGGTTGACTTCGGTCCGTTATATTACTTTGTAGTTGCCCCGCTGATCGTAACCATAACAACAAACACCGTGAATCAGCTTGGCGGGCTTAACGGGTTGGAATCCATCTGCCCATCCATAGTTTTATCAGGATTATTTGCTGTCTCTATACTTCATGGGCGTGAGCAAACCGTTCTATTATATGTTCCACTCGTTGTCTCGTGGGCTCTGGCATATTACAATTTTAGGGGTAAAATTTTTGTCGGCAATGCGGGTTCATTCTCTTTTGGAATAACATTAGCTTCCTATGCTATTATAGCAAATATAGAGCAAACATTAGCCATTTCAATAATCCCGTACATAATTAACTCGTCGCTGATTTTAATCAACATTTTATTTTTTAAGCGTAGAGCTAGGCTCGAAATAAGCTGGCCGATGCTGAAGGCAAAACATAGGAGAAGCCTAACCACGCTGATTGCTTACTACTATCCAGCAACAGAGCGTAAACTAGTTTTATTAATCTCCTCGCTATTTATTCTAACAACAGCAGTGGCCGTGCTAATATCAATTGCCTAAAACCTAAATGGTGCATTTAAATGAAAATATGGTATGACGCATGCACCGGCAAGCATGTCCGCTAC
This sequence comes from Candidatus Bathyarchaeota archaeon, assembly GCA_018396435.1. GTDB lineage: Archaea > Thermoproteota > Bathyarchaeia > Bathyarchaeales > DTEX01 > DTEX01. The sequence continues at coordinate 11,004 of JAGTRG010000013.1, read as the reverse complement.
GGAGCTGCCATAACGGAACGTTTAAGACAAAAAGGACATGAAATAATATTCACTTTAAGAGAGCATCCAGATACAATACCATTAGCGAAATATTTGGGGCTCAAATTTGAGGTTGTAGGAAGATATGATCCTTCATCAAAGTCCATGAGGCTTTATAAGGGTTTACTTAGGCAAGTCAAGTTCTGTAAAATGTTTAAGGATGAGCCCCCCGATATTGCGATTTCCCATGGGTCTGTTGATTTATGCCGCGTTGCATTCGGTTTAGGTGTGCCCATAATCTCCACTTACGATACGCCGCATGCTGATGCTGTAAGTAGGTTAACGATTCCACTAAGCGATGTGGTTGTCGTCTCAAAAGCTGTTTCAGAAAATTACTTGCGCACTTATGGAGCAAAAAGAATAATCACATTTAACGGTGTCGATGAAGTTGCCTGGATGAGGAACTTTAAGCCTAAAGTTACATACGACTTTGGGAGGCCGCTCATAGTTGTTAGACAGATTGAGAGCAGAGCGACGTATGCAGAGGGCTTAACTACAGATATAACTGAGAAAATAGCCGCAGAATTAACATCGCTTGGTAAAGTTGTATTTCAAGCCAGATATGATAGGGAGCCCAGAAGGGGCTTAATTGTTCCAAAGGGTTTCATCGATTCAGCAAATCTGGCATCTCAAGCGGACCTAGTTATTAGCGCTGGCGGCACAATTGCTAGGGAAGCTGCTTTGGCTGGAACACCAAGTATAGTTATCAAAATTTTTGGCGGAATGCATGTTAATGAATACTTGGCCAGCAAGGGTTTTCCAATTTTTATCGTTAATCCTGAAGAAACCATAAACTGTGCTCAGAAGTATTTAGGGAGACGTTTTGATACCAATTCGCTAATTAATAGCCTTGAAGATCCAGTTAATGTTGTTGAGAATATAATTGAAGAGATTGGTTAATGAATTTTTGACTTTATGATGCACATATCGTACTAATATGTTTACTATGTGCTGAAAAACGAAATAAGCTTATGGTTAGCGAAGATAAAACATTTTTGAATAAGGATGTATTATCCTAAGAGATCGTTTATTATGCGATTGAGTTATGGTTATCTTTACGTTTAGCTAGCGCTACTTCTCACCAGTGAATTTCAGCCTTTTTATTTCATATTCATCCCGTTTCATGCACTCTTTTGCCGGTATTCCCTTAACCACGGTTCCAGCCTTAACGTTTCTTGTCACTATGCTTCCAGCAGCTATAACGGCATTTTCCTCTACTACTATATTTGGCATTATTACCGCGCATCCGCCGATTATAACATTGTTCTTTATTATTGGCGGCGTTAACTGCTTGCTTACCGGATATTTATCGTTTAAAATCGATACGTTGGGTCCTATGAAGACGTCATCGCCTATTCTACAGCCGTTCGATATTGTTACATGTGCTTGTATATTGCAGTTTCTTCCTATCTTAACATTCTTCCCTATATCGCAGAAGCTTCCTATTCTTGTGTTCTCGCCTATTCGTGTGTTATCGCCGATTATAACATAGTTCCATATAATTACGCCAGAACCAAGTTGCACATTACTGCCCAGAATAATGCCGGAACCAAATCTAGGCTTAAGATTTTCCAAATATTTCACGCTCGTAAATCATTATTATATGAAAAGGTGCTGATAAATTTCACTTGTAAAAATCGTGGACGAGATTTTCCATGAGCAATAATGCCATCGCTACTACATCGATTAGCCGCTATAAATGACGCATGAAAAAAGAATCTAGGAAATTAAAAACCTTCATACTTCTCAGAGATGATGAGGTTGAGAGGTGAATAGTAAAGCTTAAATTTCTATCATGTTTCTTCTTCTCTGAGCGTGTGTCGTATTGTCCAGTATAGAAGAGGCTGAACTTCTCTACCAGTGCGTTAGATGCGGCGCAATAGTTAAGTCGTCTGAGCTTGAGCTTGGAATAAGATGCCCATACTGCAGATATAGGGTTCTGAGGAAAATTAGGCCGCCGGTTGTTAAACGGGTTCAGGCAAGATAAACATTTAATCCTACATAACATAATATTAAAATTCTTCCTAAGGCATTTTTTGAGTCGTGATGTTTGCTGGTGAGCATGATGGCGGATTTTAAAATTAAAGATCCTAGTTTGGCTGGTAAAGGCGAGTTGCTTATTGAGTGGGCTTCAATGCACATGCCCGTTCTAAATCAGATTGCTCAACGCTTCACCGTTGAAAAGCCGCTTGAGGGCTTAAGGATTGGAGCATGCCTACATGTGACCAAGGAGACAGCGGTCTTGATTAAAACGCTCGCTGCAGGTGGAGCCGAGGTTGCACTTTGCGGTTCAAACCCATTGTCAACGCAGGATGAGGTTGCGGCTGCTTTGGCGAAAATGGAAGTCAAAGTTTATGCTTGGCGCGGCGAAACAACAGAAGATTACTATTGGTGCATAAACCGCGTTATAGATCACGAGCCAATCATCACCCTGGACGATGGCGCGGATCTAGTAGGAACAATGCATGCTTCCAGAAGGGATGCTATAAAAAACGTTAAGGGCGGAACTGAGGAAACCACAACCGGGGTTATGAGGCTTAGGGCGATGGCTCAGAAAGGGGTACTCGAATATCCCATTATGGCCGTAAATGACGCCTACACAAAATATTTGTTCGATAATCGCTATGGAACCGGGCAGAGCACGATAGACGGCATCTTAAGGGCTACAAACACGCTCCTAGCTGGAAAAAGGTTTGTTGTTTGCGGCTACGGATGGTGTGGGCGAGGTTTGGCGTTAAGAGCTAGGGGCATGGGTGCAAATGTAATAATCACCGAAGTTAATCCGCTACGTGCACTTGAAGCAGTTATGGATGGTTTCCAAGTGATGCCCATATCTGAAGCAGCTCAGATAGGCGATATCTTCGTGACGGTAACTGGAAATATAAACGTCATAAGAAAGGAGCACATACTCAAAATGAAGGATGGTGCAATACTCGCTAATAGTGGACATTTCAATGTTGAGATAAACGTGCCCGGTTTAGAGGAGGCTTCTGTATCAAAAAGGCTCATAAAGCCGAACCTTGAGGAATATAAACTTAAAGATGGGAGAAGAATATATCTGCTCGCCGAGGGTCGACTTGTAAATCTGGCTTCGGCTGAGGGTCACCCATCGGAAGTTATGGACATGTCATTTTCAAATCAGGCATTATGCGTTGAATATTTAGCTAAGAACCCTAAGATGGCGCCTAAAGTTTATGGTGTTCCGAGGGAGATCGATGAGATGGTTGCTAAGTTAAAGCTGAAGTCAATGAACATAGAGATCGATGAATTAACTGAAGAGCAGAAGCACTACCTCTCAAGTTGGGAGGTTGGAACAACCTAAACAATTTTCAAGGTAAAGGTAGAATTAGATGCTGAATGGCTATTACATGCCTAGAGGGATGCGTCCCTCAAATCTAGAGGAGCGTAGACGCTTCTACAGCGAAGAATTTGATGTTAACGGGGTTCGGGGGTGGCTTAGAGGTTGGGGCGGAAAAATAGTTTTCGCAGTGATAATTGGCAGGCATACAAGGATTTATCCTCCGGAATATGAAGGTGACGCTTCAACTACGATACTGATAGACGAATATAGGGGTCTTAGGGATGTAAGGAGATGGATTTTAAAGTTTCTACCGGAATCGGTTTATTATGATAGAAACGTCTACGATGATAATGAAAACATCATAGGTCAAGAAATGGCTTTTGATCTAGACCCGGAAAACCTAACATGCCCAATACATGGTTCGCTGGAAGATAAAATGAAGAGGCATCAGGGGTTAAGCTTTTGTGAAATAGAACTTGAGATGGTGAAGGATGAAACCATAAGGCTTCACGAAGAACTATCCAAGATTTTCTCAGATATTAGAATAGTCTACTCTGGAAGAGGCTTCCATATACATGTTTTCGATAAGGATGTTTTCAGCTGGAGCAAAGAAAAAAGAAAAGAGATCGCCGAAGAAATAAAAGGAAGAGGGTTCATGATAGACGAGTGGGTAACATCGGGCAGCATGAGGCTCATTAGGCTTCCTTATAGTCTTCACGGTATGGTTTCCAGAATCGTGACCCCGATAGATATAAGTCGGCTGGAGAAGTTTAATCCAATCGAAGATGAAGTTTGCATACCACGTTTCCTTAAAGAGAGTTTAAGAGATGGTTAAGCCTTCTTCTTCACCTTTCTCTTTTTCACTTCTTTAGCTTTCTTCTCTTTCTTCCCATAGTAGTAATACTTCTTTTTCTTCTCAGCCTCAGCCAAAAATATTCCTCCATCAATATTTTTGATGCGGAAACATAATATAAAGTTGTTGTATAAAATGTTTGGTGTAAAATGCGGCTATAGTCGGGTGGAGAAATATAAGATGAGTTGGAAGCTTAGCATGCTAACTGATCTTGCTAAAGAGATATTTTCCGCTGTTCATCCGTTACTTGGAACTGCGAAGTCAAGAGAAGTGCTTGGTTTAGGCTTTGGAGGAGATAAGACAAGGTTTATAGATGCAGCATCTGAGACAGCGGCTCTACAATACCTCGAGAAGAAGGGTTTTTCATGCATCTTCATCGGCGAAGAATGCGGTGTTAAAGAGATCGGCCTCTCCCCTAAATTTTATCTTATTCTTGACGGTGTTGATGGAACGACAAATGCCATGAGGGGAATAGGCTTCGCATCCGCTTCCATAGCCATGTCGCCAACAAGCTGGTTAAGAGACGTTGAAGCCGCGGTTGTAATAGATTTGTATAACGGCGGGATTTATTCTGCTGAAAAGGGGGGAGGCGCGAAATTTAATAGTCAGCCGATAACAACATCAAGCATTAAAACTCTTGAGGAGGCGGTTTTAAGCATAGATGTCTCGAGAAGCCCGGTCTCAATTGAGAAAGTAGCGCCGCTGGTGAGTAGAGTTAGGGGCGTAAGAGCTCTAGGTTCAGCTTCCCTAGAAATATGCCATGTCGCATCGGGACTTTTAGATGCATATGTAGACATACGGGGAAAACTTAGGATAGTGGATTTTGCAGCCGGCATGTTAATAGTTAGAGAAGCCGGCGGAGTATTTCTTCAGCCGAATGGCGAAGATATGCCCGATTCTCAATTAACCGAGCTTAGGGGCTTCTCGGTGGTAGCCTCTGCGAATAGAGATATTTTCGATAAAATATGCCTCCTAATTAGTCCAAATGCACCTAGATAAGTGATATCTATGACACGCGAGACTGCCACGCTGCTGAAACCCGTAACCCCCTACGCTGCGCTTCTTCTAATTAGTGGTTCAGAAAAGTTTCTAGTTGTTTCAGATCTGCATCTAGGCTGGGAGGCGTCGCTTGCGGAGGAAGGCATTCATATACCGTCACAAACCAGCAAACTTTTGAAAAAGATTGAGCGTGTAATATCTCTTGAGAAGCCTGATTGCCTTATAGTGCTTGGAGATGTTAAGCATACAGTTGAAAAAATAGAGATTGAGGAATGGCGTGACGTGCCAATATTCTTCGAAAAACTACGCGGTAAAGTGCCATGCATAAAAGTTGTCCCAGGGAATCATGATGGAAACATAGAAGTTCTCTTACCGGAGGGCTTGGAGATTATGCCGCAGCAAGGAATGATAATTGGCGATGTTGGGCTTTTCCATGGGCATGCATGGCCTGACATTAAAATGCTGGCATGTGAAACGCTGGTTGTGGGGCATATTCATCCAACGATAACATTTAAGGATCCTCTGGGCTTCCGTATAACTAGTCAAATTTGGGTTAGGGCGCCCTGCAATAGCGAATCTCTCGCTCGATCCATGCTTAGACGTTACAATATTAAATTTAAGGCGGATGAAGATGTAAGAACCTTAGTGAAATCCAGCCTATCTATGGAGATTAGGGTTAAAAACCTCTTAATAATGCCGTCCTTTAATGATTTTTTGGGCGGAAGGACGATAAATAGAGCTTCTATAGCTAGGGAGGCGGTCTTTAAAGACTTTATGGGCCCGGTTCTGCGTTCGGGAAGCATAAACCTAAGTAAGGCAGAGGTTTATTTACTTGACGGAACATTCGTTGGGTCGCTTGAGCAATTAAGTACGTTAGAGTAGTTCTCAAGGGGTCTTATACAAACTACATGGGGTCTTCTTGGCGGGTCAAATCAGCTTTCACCTTGACGGTGAAGTTAAAAAGGGTGGAGATTGTCACAAAAATAGTGGAGAGATGCACCAAATGCTGCTGACGCCATTTTTGTTGATGCGTAAGTTTTCAGTAATAGCGGCTAGCTGGATTAAAAGCATCAATTCACGTCTATCTTTAAGGTATGCACACAGCTGTTTGAGTATGCTGAACTCCCTCTATAACATGAATTTTCTTTATAACATTTTTTAATGCATCTAAATCATCAAGTTCTGCGTAGACTATTATGTCATATTGCCCGGTCACAGCATGAGCTGTTTTGACCCCTTCAATCTTTGATATTTCAGATGCTATCTGCCATGGTTCTCCTCTTTCAACCTCAACCAGAATATAGACGCTTATTTGCATTCAACACACCACATGTATATTTTATTTTAACAACGATTAAAAATATATCGCGGTTCCCCCATTTTAATATTTGAGGGTTGACTAAACTATTTTCTGGAGAAACAGTCAAAATGGAGGAGGAAAAAATAAGAAAGCTGGCGGAGCTTAGGGAGATGCTTGAAGAGAGAGTAAAGTCTCTTGAAGCTGAAATTGAGGGATTAAAATCTCTTCTAGAGGTCGTTAACAGCATTCTGCTGGAAAGAAGCTTTAGAAGAGCTGAGGAGATCGTTCATCCAGCTCCATCTAAGCCCGCTGAAGCAGCACCAGCGTTGCCCACGCCGCAAATTAAGGAGCCAGCGAAAGTTATACCGTTGAGATCTGGAGCTGGCGAACTATTAGCAAACATTTATGTTGAAGATAAAAATATGAGGGTTGTTCCGGAGGTAGATAAAAAGTTTGATATGGGTATTCCGCCATTTGAAGCCTTTCTTGTTGACAAGGTTCTAGTTAAAATGCGTGATGCTGATCAAGAGGCTGTTAGAAGAGGCGAATTAATGCCGGAGGAAGCTCTATCCTTCGATATAAAGGCTGATGGAAAAATAATTCGTGAGGTTCTAATCCGAAATGTAACCCCGCAGAGGGAGCGGGAGCTAAGATCGGCGATCCGCTGGACTCTGGATAAGATGTATGAAAAAGCGAAGGGTTCCTAAAATCTAGGCTCCATCAATTCAATCTGCAAGTGAAATGCTTCTAAATTAATGTTGGGATGCGAAACGTTCATATGCTGTTCTTTAATTTATTATTTTGGACGATGAGGAAATCGAGGTACGTGGACGAAGAATGGATGACGATCTTTTCCCGCTCCTGAGTCCAATAAACGCCGCAAGCTGATTTTTAGAGAAACATTTTATTTTCGATGCCTTATTTTAATATGTTATTTGCATATTTGGGGATGTTTCGCTTGAATTCGAGTTTCCGTCGGCCTGTGCGTGGAATGAGAGATTTTCTGCCGAATGAGGCTGAGAAACTTAGGTTCATCGAGAATACCGCTAGAAGATTGGCTGAGATGTACGGTTATGATGAGGTTATAACTCCAATTATTGAACACTATGATCTTTTAGCAGCTAAAATTGGCGAGGAGAATAGAAAACGCATGTATGTCTTTGAGGATCTGGGCGGCAGAAAGGTTGCGTTGAGACCGGAGTTCACAGCTTCAATAGCGAGGCTTGTCTCAACTAAAATGCTCAGCGCCCCCAAACCAATAAAATTATTTTCAGTTGGAAGCCTATATCGGTACGATGAACCCCAAATGGGGAGATACCGTGAATTTTGGCAGGCGAACTATGAACTTGTAGGGTCAAATAGTCCTGAGGCTGATGCAGAGATTCTAGGTTTAACATGCGACTTTCTGGAAACACTAGGCATTAAAGGTTACACGATAAAAGTGAATCATGTTGGAATTTTACGCGGCATACTTGAACGTGAGGGCATATTGGAGGAAAAACAGAATGCAATTATGCAGTTGCTGGATGAGAAGGAGTGGGATAAAGCCTTAAGGCTTACTAGGGAATACGGGGCGTCAACTAAATGTTTGGAAACGCTTGAGAAGATTTTTGGGATTAGAGGGGAGAGAAGAGACGTTATCACGAAAATTATGCTTGAAACGGTGGAAGGTTATCCGGAGGCATTAGACTCCATAAGTAATATGGATGAGATTATCAGTTTTGTTGAAAATTGCGGCTTGGATGCTAAATTTTATTTTGAGGCTGGCTTCGCCAGGGGATTAGAATATTACACTGGGATAATATTCGAGGCTTACGTGCCTGAATTAGGTATTGCAATTAGCGGCGGCGGACGATACGACAAATTAATAGAGCTCTTCAGCGGCGTGAAGGTTCCGGCCGTTGGTGTAGCCCTAGGCATAGATAGAATTATGCTTGCAATGGAGAAACAGGGGATTAGCCCCTCTAAGGTCCCTGAAGATAAGGTTTTAGTGGTTCCCGTGGAGGAAAGCATCATAGCGGAAGCCCTCAAAATATCCTTTGCGCTTAGAAGAAGCGGGATAAAAGCCGAGATGGAAGTGATGAGACGCGGGCTTTCACGTTCTCTCTCAGACGCTAGTAAAAAGGGAATAACGCATGTGGTTATTGTTGGGCGTAAAGAAATAGGCGAGGGGAGGGTTGTTTTAAGAAATATGAGGGATAAGGTTCAAGAGAAGGTTGGGATTGAGGAATTATCGAGCAAGATTAAACGTTAGATTTCTCTAAAACTCTTTCCAAAGCCCTTATTACATTATCTTTACCCATAGTAACTATGTATGGACCTAACCTTGGTCCTGAAGGTGAACCCAAAAGTATATTGTATAACGTTTTAAAGAAGTCTTTCGGGTTTAGGTTATTTTCTCTAGCAACCTCAAATATCGCGCTCTGAATTTTTTCATCCTCATCTATGGCATGAATTTTCTGAATGAGATGCCTTATCGCGTTTGCTTCCACATCACATAGTTCAACCTTTTTCTCGGTTATCTCCTCAAAGTCCTTTACCCAATTAAAGGCGTACTCAACACGCTTCTTCAAGTCCTCAGTGAGCGCATCATTCTTTAAGTATCCATAATCCTTTAGTTTCTTTATTATAAATTCGATCTCTGATCCCTTAGGGGCAACTTTAGCTAAGTAGGTTAATACGTTATATGGTACATGCATGCTTGGCTTCTTGGGAGGCTTCATTAACCAGCAATACTTATACAAGCCTTTTAGCTTAGCTTCTTCTGTAGAGTCGCCGATTTTAACCCTGCCGAAGTATACGTCTTCCAATTCATCTAATTCATCCATGTAGCGCGGTACATCTGTGACTGAAATGCTTCTTGTTCCCACAAAACGCTTTAGCGTCAGAAGGAGCATGGACTGGGGTGAACCATATCTGAGCCAGACTTGCGGCGTGAAAACATTACCAGCCGACTTAGAGATTTTTCTCCCACTTTTATCTAGAAACATTTCGTATCTTGCATGTAGCGGTGGTTCGTATCCAAGTATTTCACGTGAAATTCTATCATTAACCTTAATCGAGTCTGCGAGGTCTTTTCCATAGGCTTCAAACCTTATTTCAAGGGCCCGCCATCTAGCCGCAAGTTCACCGGCTTTCCAGCCCAGCTTTCCCTCACCTTTAGTGTAGTCAGCTTCGCCTTTATGTCCGCAGCCCTCCAGCCATTTCCCTTTTACTTCCATGCCCTCGCATGAGTAGAGCACCTTATTCTCTTTGGGCAGAAACTTGTATGCCTTTGTGGTGTATATTCTTCCACATGAAGCACATACTGGAAAATATGGAAGAGATTCTAGATACTTTTTTTGTCCAGTTTCTTCACGTATAATTTCACCTACGCTTCCAGCGTTTTCCAGTATATCAAGTATTTCCTTATTGAGTAAGCCCTTTCCATAGGCTTCAACTGCTGATATGAGCCTATATTCTATGCCGCATTTATCTAAGGCTTCTAGCAAAAGGTGAACCATGTGGTCGCCATAGCTCCGATGGCAATCATATGGGTCTGGAATGTCGGTAACAGGGTAGCCCAGATATTTCTCCAGCGATTTAGGCAGCCCCTCCGGAACCTTCCTTAAACCATCCTTGTTATCGGAGAAGACTATGAACTCAGACTTATATCCCTGCTCTTTAATTGCGAGCGAGACTGCATAGTTCCTTGCAACTTCAGATATGCTGCCTATATGCGGGAAACCGGAGGCTGCAACCCCGCTTTCAACTCTGATAACATCTAGGTCTCCGCCTAACTTACGCTCTCGCTCTATTATTCTAAACGCTACTTTATCGTACCATGTTCCATGTCCAATTATTTTCTTGGTCTTATCTAATCGCTCCAATGAACTCATCATTTCCTCCAGTATAATATAGAAAGATTTGAAATAAAATAAAAAGGTTTATTATTTTTAGTTTTCATATTTTGAGGCTGGCTCTTAAGTTCTAATCTAAATTTATTAGTAGTTGCACTACATGTTAGGTCTTTCTATGCGTTCTGTTAAAGAGTGGTATCTTTGTTTCGTAATATAATATACTTAAGTTTATTTCTCAAAACAAAAAAATAAATGAAAAGCTGGAAGATCGCCCTCGTTTTCCATATGGGTGAGAGAAAAGTTGGTGGACATAAATGGGAATGATGAAGCTGCATGGAAGGGAGCAAATAAACTAATTGATGAGACTGTGGAGGAGATCATGCTAAACGTTTTTGGGAAAAGAACATTTGAACGTATTCTTAGGATTATGAGGGAGAAATATTCATTAAAAATCAATAAAATATCGGAGAAGCCCCAGGTTTTCTCTAAAGCATTACGTGGAATAGTTGGAGACAATTCGATCATAATTGAAGATCTGATAGTGGAAAGCCTATATCTCAAGATCGGTCTCAAGAGCAGATGGAAGAGAAATTATAGTTTTTCAGATTATATAAAAGAAATAAGGAAACTTATCGAAATGCGGGATTCAATCCAGTACTAGAACTCATTTATA
>JAGTRG010000012.1 GCA_018396435.1 Candidatus Bathyarchaeota archaeon | reverse complement strand
TTTCAATCTCGTGTCCAAGAGAAGCAGCCTCCAGCGTGGTCTTCATCAACTAGGCAAATAGAGAATGAGGTGAATAACCAGCTTAAGGTTTTCCAGACGTATGTAAAAGACATAAAAGAGGCATCTTTAAGGCTTGAAGAACTATCAAAAATGTTAAAATCAGGGGAAATCTCAGAAAACATATATAAGCTTCTCTTGGATGAGTTAAGTGGCAATTTATCCCTATCTGTAGAGCAAATATTCAAAGTTAGAGAAATTTTAGAAATATTGAAGGCTAAAGCAAAGATTGAATGGGCTAGGGAAAAAATAGGGATAAGACAATTTGAGGAGCAAGATTCTCGTAACATTTTCAGAGAAGATCTCTATTACAGAGAAGTTTACTCGCCGACACATAGATGGCAAGAAATAATAAATAGGATAGATGAAGCTTTATCTTCCTTAACTTTTGAAGAGGAATTATCCCTTATCGAGCGTTATCTATCAATAGTTAGAGATAGAGCGTCTCCCTCAAAGGAGATTGAAGAAGCCAAAACGATCTGTCAGCAGCGTTTATCCGCTCTCTCTGATAAGTGGGCATCGATGAGAAGAGATAAAATTGGAAAAATAATGGACCTAGAATTGCAAGCCTCGCAGATAAGGGATGATATTAAAGAGATTGAGGTGAGGTTCGCGGTTGGGGAGATGGATAGAAACATTTATGAATCAAAAATAAGCGTTTTACAGAGTTCTCTAAGGAAGGTGGAAAGGGAAATCTCGGAAATCAGAAATTATATTGACGATATAGATTTAAAGATATTTAGATCCTCCGAATTGCTGAGGGAAATATAGTGATTAAGTATTCATCACTATGTCTATTAACCATGTTAATATTCCATATAAGTTTAGGTTTTTCAACCTATTTAGTTCTGGAAGAAGATTTTTCAATTTTTCAATCATGCGAGATTCCCTCCTCCGATCAAAATTTATTGAAAATTTCTGAAAATTCTAGAGCAGCGATATACAATGTAACTCTACTGATAACCAATTGGGATGAAACTTCATGCCTTGGAGGGCTAAATGTTTCCATATATGATATGGAGGGCAATTTAATTCTAAGCGGGCTATCAAATAGCACTGGACACTTAGATCTGAAACTGGAGGAAAAATCCTACGCTATTCTGGTTGAAAGCGACGGCAGAATTGTTGGTTATCAACACGTGTACGTCAATAATGCTGGTATTATACCTATTAAAACATGGTCCTATACATTGCAAATTACATGCATCGACAAGGATAATAGATACGTATCTGGGGCAACGGTTCTCCTCTACGAGCAAGCAAATATCTTACCGGCCAACAATACTGGCTCTAGAGCCAGCATCTGGTCTTTAGTAAACTTAGCTAAGACGGACATAAATGGCTCAGTTACCTTCAATAATGTTTGGAATGGAACCTACAAGATTGTAGTTGAAAGCAGCAAAATAATGGGGGAGAAAATAGTGCATGTTACTAAGTCAGAACCCTTGGTTATAGAATGCCGCAAAACAAGTTTAGAGATAAAAATCGTCACGTCAACGCTTAGAGAGCGTCCGCTTTCTAATGCAACAGTTATTCTGCAAGACAGCGCTGGAAACATTGCCCTAAAATGCTATACGGATCAAGACGGATACATCCGGGTCGATAATGTTTACGTAGATAATTATACGATCTTTGTAGACTGGATGAACGCGGAAGTCTACTCTGGGGTCATAAACTCTGGGACAAGCAACTCTTTCATTTTAAAATCTTCAGTATTTGAGGTTACCGTCAGAGTTGTTGACTTAGGCAATAAACCTCTTCCACGATCGAAGATATTCGTGAGAAAGATGGGCGTGGGAAGATATAACATATATGGTGAGATCATAAAAGAATTGGAAGCTGATGAAAACGGGTTAGCATCACTATTGCTTCCATCCGGCAATTATGAAATCTCAGCTTCCAGCGGAATATACTCTGGAAAATCAACGGTGGCTTTGGCTAGTGGCGGTTTGGGAGGGGAAACAGCTATGATCCGGTGTAATATTCAGTTCAGCGTTTGGGTCCTCATATTCTTAATTTCTCTCCCATTATCTGTACTATCTTTATTGTTAGAGCGTAATAAGCTTAGAAAGCCTTTGGAATACAAACGCTACAAAAATATGCTGATGAGGTTGGAATCGATGTACAGTAGTGGCTTAGTGGAATATAAAACATACAGAAAATTAAAGGATGAATATGAAGCGAAACTCATGGAATTAGGTGGTAGAAGAGGGAGATGAAAAGCAGTAAGTGCAATATTAAATCACTAGCTATTCTAACATTATTTTCATTAATGCTACTTGCAACATTTTCCTATAAAACTGAAGGTTACAACGGAAACGTTAAGGTTTGGTTGATTCTTTATTTAAGAGAGTACGGGACGGATGTTCCAATAACCAACGTCTCAATATTAGCTACGATTTCTAGTGTTTGGGGAGATCTGCAAGGAGGCCCCAGCTTAACTGATGACTACGGTGGAATCACCATTTTCTTAGGAAAATTCATCAATAAATCTTCGCTCGCTCCCCCAAGATTAACGCAGTTGACAATAACCAATAACTATACGCTGATAAAAGTTAACGATATCTTTCTTGAAGAAATTCGATTCACAGCAGTTTACGCTTCTAATCAGGTAAAATACACGAACTTGCAGATCAGGATAAATCAGGAAAACATAGGTGAAGACGTTTTCTTCAAGGTTAATTGCTGGGCTCTTAAAAGCAAGGTAGTCAACATCTCGGATAGTGACCCAGTTACCGGTGAGCGGTCAATAATCTCCGTTAAACCAGCTATAAAGATATCTTCTGGAGATACGGAAAAGAACATTTACGAAAGCTATTACCTAGCTCCATTGAATTATGAGATACAAATAGCACCTGTAGACACTGTGAAATATCCATATCCATCACTTAGAATTTTAATAGATGAAAATGCTTCATTCATAAACTGGATGTACTATGCAGCTAAATTCTATAGAGACAAAGAAATTAGTTTGATTAATAAAGAGATAAATTGGTTTAGCTCCACAGGTCTTCTTCTTATCCGAGAAATTGAGGAGCAAGGAGCCCTTGAAAACCTACTTAAGAGATCTTTAGATTTCTATCGTAAGAAAGAATATAACGCTGCACTTAACGGAATGAGGCTTTTTAACAGCAGAGCTGCTGATCTGAGAAGATGGTTGTCAAACTTGAAGATATCTGCAATTGTGAGCGCTGTAAGCGTAGGGCTTCTTGCTTACAGCATGGCCTCGATATTCTCGAATTTCATATTTGAAGAGCCTGCTGAGAGCAAAAAGAGACTAATGACTAAAACTGTCTTATTCGCATCCCTAGTACTAATATTTTCTTTTACTAACCCTGCGTCAAAAATAGCGTGTGCCATGATAATTGAAAAGACAATTAATGCACCGGTTCCCACAATAGATGCCCTCACTGTTCTTATCGGAACCTTCGTGATTAGTGCATTTATATACCTCTTTATGACGCTGTCTTCGCTGAGGAGGGGTTCAATAACTGATCTGGCGGTCCAATTGGGCATAAGGAGCTTCAAAAGAAGACCATTCCGAACAATATTGACCCTAGTCACCATAATAATTGTTGTTTCATCCTCTATACTTTTCATAAATATTTCGGTGGCGAGGGAGACAAGAATAAAAAGATCATGGCCTGGCACAAACATCTCATGCATAATTTTAGAGGCTGATCCCTACTCAACCGGATTAAGTAAATATGATGTAGAATGGATTGAAAGACAGGAATGGTGTAAAAATGTCAGTTATATGGAAACTATTAAAAGATCAGATTATTCCGGCGCAAATATGATCTCCCGAGTCAGCCTCATTCAGATTGCTGATGAAAGCCCGCAGATCGTTGATGTAATCTTTGTTGACCCAGCATTTATGAATGAATATTATAATCTCTCTAGATATGTTAGGGGCTTTTGGAGAGAATTTTCTGTTGGTGAAAAAGTTATTCTTTTGCCAACCAGCTACGATGTTGCAATCGGAGAGTATGTAACGCTCAAAGTGGACGAAACTTTAATAACAGGAATGGGCGCTGAATATTTCGGATCTAGAAGTTTAGGCTCATTTCGTGTAGTTGGCAAGTTTGACCAGTCGCAATTGCTTGAGTTTGAGAGGTTAGATGGAACGCTCCTGTTCGAAAAAGATCATGGCTTGGCACAGGCATCTTTTGCTCTCTCTCCCACCGTTTTACTACCAATAGACTCGATAAAAGATCCATCCGTAGCAATCTCTGAGATCACGGTAATCATGGCGCAGAATTTTGATCCGGCGGATATTGCTAGAGAGGTCGCTTACTCGTTTGGGGTTCCGGTTGTAGCGAACAAGAACGGTTTAGCTGCCTTAGTAGTATGGTCTCTTGAAATCTCAATAGCCGGCTTCATCCCATATCTTATTCCATTATTAATAGCAGGTTTAATGATGTATGTAACTATGGCATCAATTTATGAGGAGAGAAGAAGAGAACTGTTTACGCTGGCAACTTTAGGGTTAGATCCCAAAAATACTTTTCTCACATTTATAATTGAAACACTACTTTTTGGGCTAATGGGCACATTTATAGGCTTCTTCGGCAGTTACATCCTAGTAATATTAATATCTCATTTGGCATCGCTATTCGGAGGGGCATTTCCAGCATCCTACGCAAACTGGTCAGTATTCACAGTCTTCGTGGCTCTCTTCACCGGGGTTATAATGGTCTTCCTCGGAGGCTACATCCCCTCAATGAGGGCTCAGGGCTTAAGCCTAATGGGCAGAGTGAAAACCCGTGAATTACTGGGGGAATTAATAACTGAGGGAGACAAGGTTATTTTCACACTGCCCATAAGGGAAACTGTTCAGAATAGCGAATTGCTGTACAACTACGTTAAAGAAACCCTTGGAAAGATTCCGCGGTCTCTAATAGATCAGCACTCAATTAAGGGAGAAATCCGCGGGGATGGATCATTTGACGTATCATTCGTTGCCATGGGTTCAGGTCAAAGAGTTTTTATGCCCTGCGAGTTGAAGGGTATTAGGGATAAGGAAATCTTGACATTAACAATAGAAGTTTCCGCGTCCTACAGAGAGTATGAGCAGATAAGACGGGTGCTTCGTGATTTAGAAGCTCACATGATTGGTTTTTCCACATGGCGAGATATGCAGCTAAAAATGAAGATCGTGAGGGAGGCGCCTAAAAAGCAGAAGACTGTGGATGAAATTCTGGATGAAATAAGAGGCATAATTGAACAGATAAAAGATTTCAGCAAAAAACTTAGGATTCTGGAGTCGCAGAAGGGCAAGCTTACTGAGGAAATATACAATGAGTTTAGGCAGAAATATTTAGGTATGCTTGACGAAAAATTCAAAACCCTAAGATCGGTAACCATAGGTTTAGAACCCTACTCGGAGCAAATACAGGAAGAAATTAAGAAAATAAACGTGGAAATTGAAAGAGTTACAGTCGCCTACAACCTTGGCGAAATCAGCGAGGAGGAATACATTAAGATCTGCAGTCCACTCCAGAACAGATTAACAATGTTGAAGAGTAAACTTAAAGAGCTTGAGGAAATATTTGAATTCCTCAAGAAGCCAATGGGGATCATTTAAAATCAAACCGCCCAAACCAATTGTAAATATGTTGGAGGCAAGGAAATAATGGAGAAATGCACATTTAATGAGGCTAAGAAACTTGTCAGGGAGCTTGTTGAGACAAAGGGTTTTCCAAACGATGAATCGGCTTTAACGCAGAAGATTCTCTGGGCCTTTGTTGAGCTCGGTGAGGCAGCGGATTCTTACAAGAAAGGCAAGGACTGGCGTACCGTTAGCGAAGAACTAATCGATGCGATATTCTATATCTTAGATTTCATCGGGCTTGTTGAGAAAACTCAAGGGATTGAAATCGATGTGGATCGCATATTTCTTGAAAAATGGAAAAAGAATATGGAGCGTCCTAGGCAGTATGGGCAAAAGAGAGATTTGAGTAAATAACGGAACAACATATTGCCTTTCCGCTTAAAGCGCTTTTTCATCTTACCGTAAGACTTTATTAAGGGAATAAAAATAAAGGAGGGAGCCCCTTAAATAGGGATTCTACTTATACTGTCCAATCTCTTCTGTTGGAGCCTTCAGGGCTGGCAATTCTGGGAATCTCTCTTTCATTCTCTGCTCGGCCACTAGGGCTGCTTCATTAAGGATCTTCTGGGCTTCCTCGCTGGCAACCTCAAAGTCCGGCGTCATGCCTGTAGTCTGGCTTGCCTCAATCATTATCTCATCAAGCAGTATGCCTATCTCGCTAAGTTCACGTTCAGCACCCGGAAAGATGCCGGCTACACCAGTACGTACGTTCTGTAAAACCTTTGAGATTGGAGCTAAGGTGGCTGCCACATTGCCAAGCTGGGTTACTGTTCTTAGCCTTAAGGCAACTCTTTCAAGGGCTAACTCAGCGTTCATCATAAAATTAGCCATCTTCCTAAGCTCAGCCAGCTCATTCGCATAAACGTTTGCCCTCTGTATGTCATGTCTAGAATAGGCATCGACGACTTTTGAGAATAATGCCTTATCTCTCTGAGTTAGCAGCTGTACGGCGCCATTCAAGTATTGAATCTGCGTCTCAACACGCCTAGCGGCCAACTCAATCTTTTGTCTTAATGGGGCTTCCGGCCTGATTATAGCCCTTATCCCAGTTCTTGATTCTTCCCATTCTTTAGTAAACTTTGACATTTATAACACCTTCTTCATCGCATGATAAAGGGAGTGAAATCATTATAATACTTCTTAATATGCTCAGATTTACTGGGTTGTTAAGAGAATTCAATATTCAATTAACAAGTTTCCCCCACCTAGCCTCTTTTAAGAGTTTCACTTTCTATTTTTACTAAGGTTTTTATAATGATGATGTTAAAAATCTGCGCTTAAATAGAAATTTTCATCTCTTGGTTTTATATGCGTGAATCATTCAGATTTGCTGAATGTTGCTTCGATACTCCTCTATTATCTTCCTCTTTATTTTCGAAGAGCTGCTTATGTCTCCTCCCTCAAACCTGTTTAATCTCACAACTTCAACGTTAAGGTTTTTCTCTCCCACATACCTTTTCAAATTTCTTTCCATATCCTCTTTATCATAGCCCAATGCTATTATGTCAGGCTTCACCTTCTCTATAACCTTCACTATATCCATTTCTTCATACCCTAATATTGCCTCATCAACAACTTTTAGGGCCTCAACTATGGCTCTACGCTGATCCTCAGGGATTATGGGCTTTCTGCCCTTCAACCTTTCAACTGTTTTATCTCTTGCGACTATAACGATCAATTTCGATTTCTCGCCGCCTAGTTTCTTCGCATTTGTCAAATAGTAGACGTGTCCATAATGCAATAGGTCAAAGGTTCCCTCGGCCAGCACAACCTTACCCTTTCTCTCAAAATCCATAGTTACGCACCTACCATTCAAACTCAGCCAGCCCTAGCATGCGCAGCGCATCTAAAAGTCCCTCGCAATAGGAAATAGAAGCCAAACTCACCTCATATTCTTTTCTCTCTAAATAGTATTTGGCATCCTCAAAATATCTTTTAGCTTCATCAACAATCCTCATTACGGTTGTCTCCCCAATAACGGTAGAACTGTAGACAATCCTCAGACTTTTGAGAGCTTTCTCCGTTTTAAGTATATATTTTAACGCCATTGCCCCTCCTTTAATCTCCGTCATCTGCTCATCTCCATAACCCATTTAGGCGCATTAGCAAGCATGATCAAGGCTTCAGCCTCCATGAAATGAAGTTTTTCAGATGGGAGAATTAAGCTATGCGGCGGCCTGCCGAAATCGAAATTCACCAAATCTTTAATTGCATCAGCCTTAACCATAACATCCTCTGAGCCGGCTCTAGCAATGCCGACGGCAAGCTTCTTTCCAGTAATTACGCCTTGCCTATTATTTTCCTCTAGCGCCAGCAGGGTTTCCAGAGCCTCTTTTATCGTCATATACTTGTTTTCCTCAACTCTAATATCTAGAAAGCAAAGCGTATGCAGATTTCTCGCTTTATTCTCGGCTACCACTAAATATGGCGTTTTGGAGAGGCGTCCGCCTTCGGAAAAGGGTATCGTCACGCTCTTGCCGAACCTATAATTCTGAAGCCCGGATAAACCTATAACAGCCGATATTACCGATGCGCCGTGAACCACCTTAGTCTTTATCCCTTCTCTCTCAGCCTTCAATCTTAGGGCTATATGTGTCGTCGCTATAAGCGGATCTCCGGGAACAAGGAGAACAACCTTTGTGTGCCTAGCTCTCTCAAGAATAGCCTTGCCGCCCTCATCTTCTAGGTTTCGTCTTGAAACAACAGTTACATCTTTACCTGAAATTTTCCTAAAATCATCAAGTGTAAAGCCCGGCATTAAACTTGTATAGAATTCCGCAAAGATGTAAGCAGCATCCTTAACCTCCCTAAGCCCGCGGAGCGATATATCAAGATGATCATAAAGCCCTAAGCCAACGAAAACAAGTTCGCCAACCATCTCACAATCCCTTCCAAAAATAAATTACGAGGGAAAGCATAATAAATTATCTAAGTGGAGAAAAGAAAAAGTTATTAATTATCCAATTAACTTACTCATATCTTGAATGCAAGGAGGGCCCGTAGCTTAGCAAGGCAGAGCGGCGGACCCATCTAAACCTATTAGCATAAATGGGGCTGAAGCTCTTAAGCCGCTCCCCAAAAAAGGAGACACCCGTAAAAGCGCCGGAAATTCGATGAGGCTGCTTCGGGAAGGTCGAGGGTTCAATTCCCTCCGGGCCCGCCAATCATCGTCTTCGAAGCCTTTATATTTTCTCTTTAGGGGGATGCTGAAAATAAAGAGTTATTTTGGAGATAAATATATGTTAAGGTTTGTTGGTGGTGTTCAGCTTGAGGATTAATATTATGCCAACCAAGAAGGTTACTATTTTAGGTTTAGATAGAAGGGAACTTGCAAATCTCGGTTTCTGCGCTGTAACTTTTGGTGCAAGTCGCCTTTTTTGGGTTGATGGTTTCCTACTCTGCCTAGAGGTTTATGAAAAATCGTTTGAGTACGAGATTGAGAGGGGAAATTTTTATATAAGCCAGCTATGCTACGCTGACTTCCCAAAATATAATAGAATTCTAGAAGTTGAGAAAGGAACGCAGATACCCATCGCAAACGTTTCAGATATGCAAATGTATAGGGAAATCGTGAGGGCGATAATGGAATTGGAGCATGAAAGTCGAGGGAAAAATGCTAAATAACTTATGCGCAGTCTTAAGTAAGGCTTTTAAAATTTTCATTTTTATTATTTTATGTGATTTAATATGCTTAAGACCATTTTATCTCTCAAATTTGGTGTGGACTATTATCCGGAGCACTGGCCTAGGAATAGATGGGCTAAGGATGCGGAATTAATGGGTGAGTTAGGCTTTAATGTTGTGAGGCTCGCTGAGTTCTCATGGAGCAAAATTGAACCTAGAGAGGGCGAGTACAATTTTGAATGGCTTGATGAAGCCATAAACATCCTTGCCAGTAAGGGTATAAAGGCAATAATTGGGACTCCCACAGCTGCCCCTCCACCCTGGATTATCAAGAAGCATCCGGATGTTCTGCGGATTGATCATCATGGTGTAAGAAGCCCAGAGGGAACTAGGCGAAACTACTGTCCAAATAACCCCAATTATGTCGCGCATACCGAAAGAATAGTTAAAGCATTAGCCCTACATTACAGGGATAATCCGAATGTTATTGGATGGCAAATTGACAACGAGTTTGGGATAGATCCATGCTATTGTGAAAATTGCGTTAGAGCATTTAGGAACTGGCTGAAAAGCAAATACGGATCCTTTGAAAACCTAAATTCCTCATGCGGTTTCATATTTTGGAGCCAAGAGTATACGGATTGGGATGAAATCTTTCCGCCTAAACCTCCGCTTGACATGCAGAGCCCGAGCCTATGTCTTGACTGGCATAGGTTTCTAAGCGATTCATGGATCAGGTACCAACAAATGCAAGTGGATATAATAAGAAAAATAGCGCCCCACCATATAATAACGCATAACTTCATGGGCTTATATAAAGAACTGGACTACTTTAAACTTGCTGAACCTCTTGACATAGTTTCATTCGATTATTATCCCAGATGGTCTTTAAACGTTGATTATGCCAGATCGGCTATGGCGCATGATGTTATGCGCAGCTTAAAAAAGAAGCCTTACTGGATTATGGAATTGCAGAGCGGCGCTGTTAAGATTCACTTGGCACCAATTCCCAAACCTGGTGAAATAAGACTCTGGACTCTTCAGTCAATCGCTAGAGGCGCTGACGGAGTTCTCTATTTTAGATGGAGATCATGCAGATTTGGCGCCGAAGAATATTGGCATGGCATCCTAGATCACGATGGCATTCCTAGGAGAAGATTTCTCGAGGTAAAAAGGGCGTCAGAGGATTTAAGGAAGATTGCGCCCCACATTGAAGAAACAAATGTTAAATCCGATATCGCCTTTACGCTCATATATAATAATCTCTGGGCCTTCGATCTTGAGGTTGGATATGGTGGAAAAAACTATTATGGTTTAGATTCTTGGGAGCCATCCCTAGATTTCTATAGGGTTTTGTATTCTAGGAATTTACCTGTCGACTTCGTAGACCCGGCCAAAGAGAACCTCTTCAGATATAAAATTGTTTTTGCCCCCTCCCTAATGCTTATAGATAAAACCGTTGAGGAGAACTTGAGGTCCTATGTTAAAAAAGGTGGAATTTTGATAGCGGCTCCTAGAACTGGTGCTAAAGACTGGAGCAATGTTATAGTTGACGCTACATTGCCCGGTGTGCTCTCAGATATTTTTGGTATAACGGTTGAGGAATATACTGGTCTGCCGAATGGTGAAAACATTGGCATTGAAACGAGTGAAGCCGCATTTAGCCGTAAGGTTGCCGGTAAAGGGAGATGCTGGGCTGAAATGCTGTTGCCCAAAGATGCTGAAATAATGGCTTACTACACTACAGGCATTTATAGCGGTAAACCAGCAGTGACGATAAACAATTATGGTGAGGGGTCAGCTATATACATCGGAGCTTTTCTAGACGAGATTCTATACTCCGCCATTTTAGACTGGTTAATGGAAAGGGTGAGGATTAAACCAGCATTACCTCCAACTGACGGGCTTGAAGCTACTGAAAGAGCCGGTTCAAGTAACAGAATTATATTTGCGTTAAATTACAGCGATCGCGTAATTCAAGTTCCACTTAAGGGAGACTATTATGAAATACTCTCAGGAGAAAAGGTAGGCGGCTCACTTAAAATTGAGGGCTTAGATGCTAAAGTTCTCAAACCGCTTTAAGAATTAATTACTTTGAAAATTGAATTTCTCCCTTTATAATTTTATTTTCCGGCAAATTTAATTCTCTTGCGATGGCTCTTTTTACTTCTAATGGGTCTAAGAATGTTTGGGATCGAACAGATATCCCGCAGCGCATGTTTTCAACACGTATAGGAATAAACTCCCTGTATTCATATATAATGTTTCCTTGCAGAGCTTTTATGCTTAATGTTTCATTTTGGTGAAAAGATATTATCTCAGCCCTGCGGCATGCCTCTTTAAAGTCGCCCCAATCATCACATATTATTTTTACAGGAGCCTTAGAAATCCTTTCTCCCTTAGATTCGCATATCATTGCTGCTGGAGCCGGAGCTGGGGCTTTCTCCTCCTCCTTGGGTTTCTCAGTTTCAGATATTTCTCTAATTGCCACTGGAAGCTCGGACACTATCTCTTCCAGTTTACTTATAAGTATATCTAGGTTTTTCTCATGTTCCCTCAAAACATTAATCACGAAGTCAAGAGCATTCATCTTCTCCGAATCAGACATCCCAGATGCACCATTAGAAAAAGATGTTAATGCCTTATAAATTGTTTGTGAAACAGAGGAAAGAAACATTTATTCATCTTTATTTTATATCTTATTAATCTTCATACCCATTATTTAAATTTACCACGATCTCACCGCTCCCTATTAAATGTACTTAATTGATCCTTTAAGCGCTTAAAGAATAACTGGCTTTAAACGATTGCCATTCGCCCATATTTAGCATATAGCGGCACCAAAAAACATTTATCTAAGCCTAAAATACATTTTTCAGCAGAGCATTTTAGAGGGGTCATCGTATGCCGACTGAAATCTTCGATATGGAAAAATTTGTTCAATTATCAGAGAAAGCCAGTTACTGCGCAATAAAAAGGTTAAAGGATGTTGTAAAACTTAAGTTGAGAACGCCTACAACGCTCTATACGCTGAAAGCCGATCCGGCGAAAGCTGAAGAAATAGTCAAAAATCTCAAATGTGAAATAAGAGAAATCTAACCGATGTTATGTTTCAGTACTGCTTCTAGGTCAATTAAATTGAGTTTTTATGAAGCATGAAAATCACGCAGTATCCTCTTTAAACAAATATTATAAGCAACTAGGAAGCTTACACGCCTAGAATATCTAGGATCAACCTGAAATTCTCCCTTGAATGGTTCATTTTATACGTTCTTAGGGTTGAAACAAGTTTGTTGACTTCTATTCGCCCAAGCATTTGGGAAAGTAATCCTGAAACTCTGCTTTTAATGAAAAGGTATTGGCTTATGGATGTCACATTTGCAGTTTTCCTTTTAACGCTTGCAGACTCAAAATCCACTATGTGCATCTTGCCTTTAACATCAACAATTATGTGCTTGTCAGCTCGGCTGAGTTCTCCATGATCTAAACCTATTACATCAAGCCTCCAGCACTGCTCAAGCAGATCCATTAACGCATTCCGGAGACTTAGATGGGCATATTTGTCGCCGCTAAGACCCATAATCCATTCCGAGAAATTTTTGCCCTCAATATATTCCATTAAAAGTAAACCATTTCTGCAACCAAGTAACCTAGGTCCAACTTCGACGCTATTAGCAATCTGAAGCATTCTGGCTTCATGAGATATTCTAACCTCATCAGAGTCTGTTCTACAAATTTTTAGGGCCGCCTTTTCATCGTTTTTTATAATTGCGAGCACAACCACGCTTGTGCAGCCTTTACCTAAAACAGGGATTTCCCTAACAGTTTTATTGCCTCTAAAGTGCAGGGCTTTTATATCAAGATCCATCATGTAATTAACTCTTCTAATAAACTCCTTAGGGCTATACTTAGGGTAACATATCACTTGACCATATTTCTCGCCATCAAGATCTTCCAAGGAAACTATAGTATTAATCATATGAGGAACCTAAGTCAACATATCACATACATGATGAAGTTTTAAGATAGCCACTGAGTCCTGCCCATAAGATACTTGGTCAGGAAGGATGCGAAGTCGCTGTTCATAGAGTAGAACTTGCTAATTTCATCGTTGATAAGAATCTCAAGTGAATCTCTAAACGCCTGAGAAACTAGGCTTGCAACACCTAGGTTTTTTCCGCCGTTCTTGAGATTATCCATCAGAAGGTCGACAACATCCTTATAGCGCCTCTTCTTTTCAATGACTAATTTATCGCCCTCAATTCTGGGTCCTGATAAAGTTAGATGGGAGTTCAAATGTTTTCTTAGAAATCTTTCGCAGTCCTCAATCTTCTCGATTGGTGGTCCAATGTGCTTTCTAACATTTGGAAGAGAGCGTGAACGTAATTCAAAAATAAATATGTTCGTGCTTTTTTCGTCGCTCCAGACATTGCTGCGCATAATTTCAAAATCAAACTGCTTAATTAAATTAGCTAATGCTTTCTGAGATCTATATAATTGACCCCAAAGGATGTCTGGAACAGCTCGAATCGTCCCCGTCTTAATGAATATAAGGGCGGTTCCCTTAGAGTTGATTGCGCGTATTAAATCTTCAGCTGAGTATGCTTCAATTTCGCTTGGATAGAAAAATTCTATATTTGGTTTCTTAAGGAATAATCTGGATGCCATAACGAACTCACTTAGCCTATCAAGTCTAACAGCTGAAGCCAAATTTCGGTTTCTGTCCACGGGATCAATAACTATGAGCGGCTCATTCTGAAAGATTCTCCTAGCGTCTTCATAGCTCTTATAGTATCCCTCTATATCAATAACTTCCCCCTTGCGCCATTTTGAGGCGGCTTCCAGAACCCTTATGAAAGAGCCGTAATATAATGTTAGGATTTCACAGAGGTATCCGCTGAACCCACCGATCTTAATTTCAGCACCATAGACGCCGATTCCATGCATAAAGCGCTTTAATAAGCGTATTTCGTTTTTAACCTTCTCATTCACATGGCTTTTGACATAAAGCGTATGGAAGGGCGTCCTATCAACTGAAGATTTAGCCTCGCTGGCCGCCTCAATCCTAAAGCATGGGACGAAGTTGACGGTGAAGCCGTTAATATAAGCCTCTATATATGGGTGTTCAGCGTAAGCCTCCAAGTAATTATCTCCGGAAACCCTCTTAGCGGCTTCTAAAACCCTCGTGAATATTTCTTTACCATAGTCTTTAGGTAGTAGAATGAATATATCTATGTCCTTTTCGCCGGCAAGCCAAGTGTCCTTCGCTATTGAACCCTCAATTTGAACGATTGCATTTATATTATCATACGCTAATTCACGCTTAAGCAATTCAACGAGACGCATGGAGAATTCGATTGTCTTGCGCCGCTCCTCATCGCTTGGAACAGCTCTTTTAAGAGCTTCACTGCAAATCTCCCAAATTTTATCAGTATTCTTTCTAGCAATATCATTCTTCATAATGTTTTCCGCCTGCCTTTAGAAGTGGCGACAGTCCGGGTCACCCGGTTATGTTTCAGCGGCAAACCTCCCTCAATGTTGAATATATAGGTCCCTGAGGCGTCAAAACACTCTTCTTCAATCTTAGACATCTTGCCTTAACGATTCCAAACTCGTATCCCTCAAGATCATTTATCATCTTTGCCAGATAATCCCTCCTTCTACCAGTTCTAACGCGAGCTATGGTTAGATGAGGACTGAAACCCTTGTCATCCGGCCTTAAACCGATTTTTTGTAGATTAGGCTCCAACTGATAGTATATGTTTCTTAGCTCGTTTACACCTCTTCTTATTCCCGCCCAAACAACGTTTATATGCCTTAAATTCGGGAACGCTCCCAAACCCTTAATTTCAATATCGAATGGTGCAAATTCCACTTTCTCCATCTCGCTGAAAACCCTGTCGATCATGACTGACGATATTTCGCCTAGAAATCTAACTGTTATATGAATGTTTTCAGGCTTAACTATTTTCAAATCGGCACCAGTCTCAAGAAGCATGCTCTGAATCTTACTTAGGCTCCTAATAGTATCTTCATCCTCCATGTCGAAGGCAATAAAGCTTCGAATAAGCTCCACAGTCAATCAGCCCTTTCAAATTCGATGCATAAACTACTAGCTATTAAGCATTAAGATAAATTTATCTTCATGTTGAAAAGCATTAAGGTAACTTATTGGAATTAGGAGCCCCAGGTTAGAGGCGTAGGTTAATTAAAGAGCATCACCAACGAAATAAATTGAAAGCGCGGTTCTGAGAAATAAATTTATTTCCATTCTGCCCTAGCATTAAATTAATGCATTGCTCAAGTGATAGTGGAATGAAGAAAACCGTCATTGGCTTAGTTGGTATGCCAGGCGCCGGCAAAGGCGTTATTAGAGAAATTCTCCACAGATACGGTTTTCCAGTTGTTATTATGGGCGATGAGGTTAGAGCTGAAGCTAAACGCAGGAACCTGGAGCCGACGCCGGAGAATCTTGGAAAGATTATGCTGCAGATCAGGTCTGAGGAGGGATCTGAAGCCATTGCGCGAAGATGCATACCTAAGATTAAAACATTGGATTCTACAGTTGTTATTGTTGATGGGCTGCGTAGCCTTCACGAGGTTAGGGAATTCAGGAGGGAGTTCCCGAACTTTAAGGTTATAGCCATCCATGCGTCGCCTAAAATCCGATTTGAGCGGCTTTTTAAAAGAGGTAGAAGCGACGATCCGAAGGACTGGGAAACATTTTATATGCGTGATCAAAGAGAGCTAAGCGTTGGAATAGGTGAAGTGATAGCGACAGCTGACTACATGATTGTTAATGATAGTTCAATAGTCCGCTTGAAAAGGGAGTTTAATCGAGTCTTAGAAAAAGTGATGAAGGATGAGTAATATTGGCGGGAAAGTAGAGATTAAAGTCGAAGTGGAAGTAAACCCAACGGAGGATGAAAATAAGGTTAGAGTTGCCGTTCAAAGGGTTTTCGGAGATATTGATCTGCAGAGCGTTAAGGAAGGGGATTACAGAAGACTGCTCGGAAAAGCTAAAGGAATAGAATCACTAGCAAGATTCCATGAGCTTCTTAGAAGAGAGCGTATACTTGACGCTGCCAGAACGGTTCTTCTGAGGGGGATTCAGGGAAACAAAATAACTTTTTATTTAAACAAGCAGGTTGCATACGTTGGGCATATATCTTTTTCGCAACCTTACGGTGAATCACCCCTCGGACCCATAAGTGTTGAAATTCAATGCGATGATCCGCAAAGCCTAATAGACTGGTTGACGCCTAGGACTGTAAGGTAGCCTTAGGGAGATTGATATTATGCGTCTAGGTTTATCAATGCTCTTCTGCCTCAATGAACCCTTCGCGGCTCTTATAGAACGCTTAGGTAAAATTGAGGTTGATCATGTGGAGATTGTCGATGAGGGGATTCATTCGCTTAACGCTCGTAGAGTAAGCATGCTGAAAAAGGCCATTGAGGCAAATGATCTAAGTTTAACTGTTCATGCACCCTTCGCCGACATAAATATTGCCTCCACATCGCCGCTAATCAGGCGCGCTATTATAAGGCGTCTCAAGAAATCAATTGTTTTATCGGCGCAACTAAACCCTAAATATTGGGTTTTCCATCCGGGCATTCAGAGCGCTGTAAGCGATGAATATCCGGGTTTAGATTGGAGAATAAACCTTGAATCGGTTCGCGACCTTCTTAAAGTGGCAGGGCAGAATGGATTAAAAATATCTATAGAAAATGTTCCAGATCCATTTCCATTCCTACTGAAGAGGGCTGACGACTTCGAAAAGTTTTATAAGGATTTAGGCGAAGATGGCTTAAATCTTAGCTTAACCCTTGATGTTGGGCACTCAAACATAAACAAACAGACGTATGATTTCCTTGAGAAACTTTCAGGAAAGATTGTTCATGTGCATTTGCATGATAATCTAGGCGACTATGACTCCCATATGGGGATAGGTTTCGGAAACATAGAGTGGTTAAGGCTTATGAAAGCCTTCAAAAAGATAAATTACGATGGCATACTTCTTGTAGAATCCAAGAAGAATATTGAGGAAAGCCTTGAGATGCTGAAGAGTCTCATTAAAAAAGCATAATTCTAAATTTAAACGCTGCAAATCATGTTGTTTTTAAGATTTTATTTTTCAGCATTCTGGAAGCGGAATTTCAATTTTATCCAAATCGTTAGGTATATGGACATTTGGGAATATTTTCTTAGCCTGCTCGAGAAGGGTTTTCGGGTCGCTGTATCTTGCGCTAATATGCGTTAGGATCAGAAGCTTCACGCCAGCTTTTAAGGCAACCTCAGCGGCTTCGCTTGGCGTTGAATGTCCATCCTCCTTAGCTCTTTCAACCATTTCATCGCTGAATGTTGCTTCATGAATCAGAACATCAGCGCCTCTAGCCAGCTCCACGATTCTGTCCGAGGGTCTTGTGTCGCTAGCATATACGATTTTTCTGCTGGGTCTTGGAGGTCCAAGAACATCCTCCGGTTTAATTATTCTTCCATTTGGGAGCTCTATGTTCATACCTTTCTGGAGCATCGACCATAACGGTCCCTTTGGAACACCTAGTTCCATTGCCTTCTCAGGATAGAATCTGCCAGGTCTGGGCTTTTCAATTAAAGCGTAAGCTAATGAGGGAATTGAGTGTTCAGCCCAAACAGAGTGTACCTCATAGTTTTCCTCCTGGCACACTGGGTGCCCCTCACCTATCTCATAGACCTCTATTGGGAAACCAAGCCAGAACTTTACCGTGTTAATTATCGCGTCTACGAAGGCTTTTATTCCATCTGGTCCGTAAATTTGAAGTTTTTTATCCCTGCCTAGAAGCGACATTGTCTGAATCATTCCTGGAAGGCCTAAAACGTGATCCCCATGCATATGTGTTATGAAAACCCTCATTTTACGATTGAGCCCTATTCCAGCCCTAATCATCTGCATTTGCGTTCCCTCGCCGCAATCGAACATAAGCATGTCGCCCTCACGCTGAATAACTAGTGATGGAAGCGATCTATTGTTTGTCGGTATGCTTGCAGATGTGCCCAAAAAGGTGATCCTTAAACTCATCCATCATCATCTCGGTCTTCTTTAATCCCGTTTAAAGACCGCAATCTCTCTTGTAAGCCTTCTGTGAACATAAATGAAATGTGATTCAAGATGCCTGAACCCATGTTTAATACCTATTTCGCTGACCCCAATTTTTTCAGGCGCTGCAATGCATATTCTTCCATCATCCTTGAGGATGTCAGCAGCGGCGGAGAAGAATCCCTCTATTAAATCCTTTGTTGTTAGACCGAAGGTTGAGGATGCTGTTCCATAGGGCGGGTCGGTAACTATGCGGTTAATGCCTCCACTTTTTATTGGTGTGCGACGTGCGTCGGCAACCCCTAACCCCTCTGGTTCTAGGCCAAAGAACCTAAGGTTTTTCAAGCTCCCCTTAACCATGCGTCTATCGATATCGAAGCCCATGATTCGGCAGCCCATTAAGCCAGCCTCAATCAATAAGCCGCCTGCTCCGCAGAACGGATCTAAAACCACATCGCCCAACCTTGATTGTGCAAGGTTCACCATGCTGCTGGGTGGAAGAACACCCTTTTTCTAGGCTGCCTCTTAAGCAGGTCTTTATGATTCACGCTGGCAATTTTTAAGCCGAAGAGAAACGTGTTGTCAGTTAATACTCCGAAAAATGTTTTCTTCGGCTCTTTTAAGTTAACTCTTGTTTCCCTAGCTTTTTCAAGTATTATTCCGCCGATTTCCCGTTCAAGCGTAAGGCAACTGATGTTCCTGGAAAATCCCCTTACCCTCAGCACCCTTACAGCGAATGAATCGTTATTGCTTAAAAATTGGGTTATGTCTAGTTTTCTTACGCTGGCTAATATGTCATTTAATGTTGCCTTGCAAGTAAGCATTTCCAAGCAGCAGGCTTTTGTTAGTGCCGCTCTAAATTTGACGGATTGCACGCAGTTAACGTCGGTTTCAATCCTTAATACTTGAGTCAACTTCTCCAGAAGTCGATACTTAAACCCCTCAGCTTCCAGTATGGATCTAACTTCGGAGAGGGGAAGGGTTGGGTTTTCACCTGAAACTAGAAAGAATAGGTTCGCCACTATTCGAGTCCTCTTAGAATAATCGCTGCGGATTGGTGATTTACGCTTCGCTTCTCATCCTTACATGTTCTTCTAGCAGTTCCTTAGCCCTATCCATCCTGATTCTGCGTTCCTTAACCATGCGTTCAGCAATCACGTCTATTAGGTCACCGGTTGCACCGGCCATTATCGCTATATTCCTAGCGTGTAGCTCCATATGCCCCCTCTGTATACCCTCATGTGCAAGAGCCCTTAAAGCAGCTAGGTTCTGAATTAAGCCGACAGCCGCCATAACCTCGCTTAGCTCACGGGCGGATTTGACGCTTAGAATCTTAAGGGCTATTTTCGCTACCGGATGAACTTTTGTGGCCCCTCCAATTATGCCAACAGCCATGGGCAGCTCTATTGAGCCAGATAGATCACCATCCTCATTCTTCTCCCAAATTGTCAGCGGCATATATCGCCCTGTCCTGGCGGCATACGCATGTGCACCGGCCTCAATAGCCCTATGATCATTACATGTGGCTAATGCAACAGCTATTATACCGTTCAATATGCCCTTGTTGTGGGTTGCAGCCCTATACGGGTCTGCGGCTGCGAACGCGTAGGCTTCAAGTATACCGTCGACAACCTCCTCTCCTCCAACAGCGTTTTTGTCCACGACAGTCCATGCTCTCGCAAGCCTTTCAGTTGCCAAGTTTGAAACTATCCTGAGGTAAACTTTGCCCCCAGTTATCTTCTCTATCAGTGGCGCAGCCGCCTCACACATAGTGTTAACAGCGTTTGCACCCATCGCATCTCTGCAATCAACCAGAAGCTCTGAAATAACCATCGGCCCCCTAATAGTGTCAATTACTTTAACCCTTAGATCTTTGGCTCCTCCACCGACTGAAACCAGCATTGGGTCTTGGTCATTAGCTTTTCTCAGTATTTCCTCCTTGGCCTCTAATATTGCCAACCTTGCTCTATATGGATCTTTAACTTTAGTAGCTTGTATCTGCCCAATCATTATGGGCTCTGTGCTGCTTGTAAATATTCCTCCCTTACTTCTAGCCATTTTTGCGCCGTAGCTTGCCGCGGCAACAACGGAAGTCTCCTCTATAACCATTGGGACCATGTAATCTCTTCCATTTATTAGGAAGTTTACAGCTATGCCCAGTGGCATCGCAAAAGTTCCTATAACGTTCTCTATCATGCGATCGGCTAAGTCAAGACTTAGAGAGCTAGGCGCCTTAAGAATCTTAACCTCGTCATCCGTTAAATCCGCAAATTCCTTAACGATTTTAAGCCTTTCCTCAACGCTTAACTTGTAAAAACCCGAAATCTCAGAGGTCTTACCCAAAATCTTGCACTTCCCAACCTATATTAACATGATCGAAGATATGAATTTAACTTCTAAATAGGCGAATAGGTCATCCCTGCCTCTGATAAGCATCTTCAATAACGTCCATTTCCTCCAATAGTCCCTTATCCTTTAACCTTTTCAGGGCGGCTGTTAACTCCCATAGGTGGCAGTTAAGTTTTCTCCAAAGGGCTGAAAGCGGCATCGGACCCTTCTCTGCTAAGAGAATATAAATTTCCCCCTCTAAATCGTCTAGCGGGCGGCGCTTGATTAGGTAATAATGCGGACCTTTAATTACGCCCTCCTCATCCTCTAACTCAACTGATGTAGCCAAACTAATTCCCCAAAGCAATAACGTCTCCTTCCCTTTTAACCTTTAGGAAGAACGTTTTTCTCCTCATCGCGTTCTTTTTCGGGTATTGGTAGGGTAGGCGGCGTTGTAGCCATAGCCCAACCTATCCATGCTACAACAAATAGGAAGAGGTAAACGAATATTAGCACTGGCACCAGTATTGCCCAGTCGCTTATTGATCTCCCAAGAAAGGTGATGCTTGGAGGCGACATAAACAGCGCCCAAAAATAAAGAATCATTACTGTAATGCTTAGTATCATGAGTAAAATTCCCCAGGCTGCATCACGCATATGCATCTCCTCAAAAAGAGACTTAAAGGCGATTGAAGATAAAAATTTTCGGGAATAATGCCTAAAACTGTTAAAGCGTTATAAGTCGCCTAGCGCTAATTTATTTTGGTGTCTTAAGTGAAGGTCCGAAAGATTCAGGGGATAACCGTTAATGTTGAGCGAATGGGCGAATACATTACTGATGAAGAGGGCGAGAAATGGGAGAAGTGCATTTTCACGGTTGAGCTTACGGGTTTCTCGAAACGCACTCCCAACGAGGTTCTACCGGAAAATCTAAAGGGGAAACATGTAAAGCTTGTGCGATATTGTCTCTACGATTGGCACTGTAAGCTTGGCGTTAGAAAAACGCTTGAGCCGGATGAGACGGAAGCAGTCCTATCAGGTAAGCCAACGGATACAGTTTTCTGGTAAACTTAGATAGGTGATGGGCGCTTATGCGCTTCTATTCCAAAACGCTCACAGACGTTGAAAATGAAGTTTATATTGAGGAATGGAGCGTATCGAGCAGCGAACTTAATGTTGGAGAGGACTGGCGAATAGAGAAACGTAGGCTTCTCGGTGGCCCATCGGATGGTGTGGACGTGGTAACGGTTAATAACGGCGTGTTATCTTTCACGGTTGTGCCAACTAGGGGCATGAGCCTATGGAAGGGTGAATGTCAAGGTTTACCTATAGGTTGGCGTTCACCAGTAAGACACTTGGTCAACCCATGCTTCATAAATCTTGAGGAGAGAAGAGGGCTGGGTTGGCTGCGGGGGTTCAACGAGTGGATCGTTAGATGCGGCCTAGAGAGTTTCGGCGCCTCAGGCATAGATGTAATAAGGGATAATATGGGTAATGAGGTTGAGGTTCTATTACCGCTTCATGGAAGAATAGCGAACACGCCTGCCAGCCTAGTTATGGTTAAGGTTGGATTAAACCCGCCTTTTGAGCTGGGCGTTGAGGGAGTTATATATGAAAGCTCCATGTTCGGCCCAAATCTGAAGCTAAAAACCTCCATAGTTACCACCCCGGGAAGCAGAACCGTAAAAATATCGGATGAAATAGAAAACCTGCGCGGGGTCCCTGATGAGATGCAAATCCTATATCACTGCAACTACGGCAAGCCTCTGCTGGAGGAGGGTTCGCAGCTCCTAGCGCCGATTAAACGCGTTGCCCCTAGAGATGAAGAAGCATCGAAGGGCATCGATTCCTTTAACCTCACTGGTCCGCCTGAGAGGGGTTTTATTGAACAAGTCTACTTCATGGAGCTTCTCGAAGGTGCGGATGGGTATACGGAGGCGATGCTTGTAAATAGGGGTCTAGATAAGGCTGTTTCCCACAGATTTTCAGCAAAATCTCTTCCCTTCTTCACTTTCTGGAAAAATACTGCTGCCGAAGAGGATGGTTATGTTGTTGGACTTGAACCTGGCACTGGTTTTCCGAACACAAGAAATTTTGAAAGGAAGCATGGTAGAGTTGTAAAGCTCGGACCAGGCGAAAAATATAATGTTGAGATTAATGTCTCGCTACTTTTGGGCAGAGCCGAGGTTGAAGAGGCAATTAGTAGAATTGAGGCGATTAAAGGAGGCGCTAAGCCGATAATTTACAGGGAGCCCATAGAAGAATTTTCCTGCGTTTAAGAAAAACTTGAAAAATCATCGGAAAGAACTTTTATACAGCATCCTTCTCCATAATGTGTAGCGTTGGCGGGGGTGGAAAAGAATGAGCAGTAGGGTTAAAGTTGGAATCAGCGGTCTGGGAAGAAGCGGATGGAACATTCATGCAAGCCTCTTTGAATTTTTACCGGAAAAGTACAGAGTGGTTGCCGTGGCTGATCCTATTGAGGGGAGACGTAGAGAAGCCGTTGCGAAGTTCGGATGTAAAGCCTACTCAGAATTTGAGCAGTTAATCAGCGATGATGAAGTTGAACTAGTGGTTGTTGCCACACCAAGCCACCTTCATTCTTTACAAACGATCATGGCCCTTGAATCCGGCAAAAATGTTGTTTGCGAGAAGCCTATGGCTGCATCCATTACTGAAGCTGATGAAATGATTAGAGCTGCGGAGAGAACTGGGAATTTACTGGTCGTCTTCCATAACAGTCTATTCGCTCCAGACTACCTGAAGGTTAAAGAGGTTATTCAATCCGGTAAGCTGGGACGCATAATTCTTGTGAAGATTTATAATCATTCGTTTAGTAGGCGCTGGGATTGGCAAACTTTGAAGAAATTTGGCGGTGGAGAGCTGAGAAATAATGGCGTGCACTCCATTGTTCAAGGGCTTCAAATTATGGGAAGCAAAGAACCGGAGGTTTTCTGCGACCTCCAGAGGACATTAACCTTGGGCGACGCTGAGGACCATGTTAAAATACTCTTAAAAGCTCCTGAGGCTCCTCTGGTGGATATCGAAGTGACTAGAGCATGCGCCTATCCTCAGGAAAAATGGTTAGTGATGGGGACTCAAGGAGGCTTGGCTGGAACATCCATCTCGTTAAGATGGAAATATTTCAATCTGAATGATCTTCCGCCAAGGCAATTGGAGATCGAACCGGTTCCGGATCGCAGCTACAATATGGATGATATTAAGTGGATTGAGGGAAACTATGTTATAAACGCTGGCCATCAATCCAGCGGCCTATTTTTCTACGAGGAACTGTATAAAACACTACGCTACGGCGCGCCTCCACCAGTCCCGCTGGGCCTCGCCCGAAGAGTCATGTGGGTTGTGGAAAAATGCTTTGAAGCATTCGGGATGCGGACTTAATCTAAGTCGCAATGCATGCTGAATGATAAAATTAGATTTGAATATCTCTAAAAATATAATTCTTTCTGTAAATAAGCATCCTCCTCCCATATGCTTTTGTCTCAAAAAGATAAAAGCACCTTTGACACCGCATTATGCTATTATTAGGCATATATATGCTTTGATATTCTAAGCGTGATAGCAAGTTTAAATTTTCGCTTGGGCTTCCTCATAATCTAGCGGTTGAATGGTGGAATGGCATGTCATCAAAGTTCACCAAAAAGTGGGAGGAGGGAGAATTAAGGGGGCTTAAGGCAGCTTTAAAGCCGTCTGTACCGTTGAGAACTAAGATTGAGATCGCGATCAGACGTATTGAAGCTCAAATACAGTACCTGGATGAAACCTTAAATCGATTAAGTGAAAGGGACAAGTATCTTTTCTCAAAGATCGTTGAGGCATACTCTAGGCATCAAATTCAGAGGGCCCGTATATTGGCTAATGAGCTGGCTGAGCTTAGGAAGACAGCTAATTTCATGATGAACGCTGAGTTAGCCCTTGAAAGAGTTGCCTTAAGGCTTAAAACAGTGACCCAGCTTGGCAATGTTGTGTCAACCCTAACCCCGGCCACGCAGGTTCTGCAAAGCGTCAGAACTGGAATAGGCGGGCTTCTGCCTAACGCTGAGAAGGAGCTTGGGCAGATTGGGTCAATGCTTAATGACTTGATCGTTGAGGCTGGTGAAGTTACCGGTGTATCCCCGAATTTTGAGGTCTCTAGCGGTGACGCCCAGAGGATCCTTGAAGAAGCGGCCCTAATAGCTGAGCAAAGGATGAAAGAGAAATTCCCGGAGCTTCCATCGCTGAAGACGGCTGAAGGAACCCGTGAAGACTCCGGCTTCACGGATTGAGAATGGAGGTGTCGTATTGTCAAGCATGGTTTTTTCATCATTAATTGGTAGAAACCTTAAAGATGAGAATGGTAGGGAAATAGGGAAAATAGTGTCATTCATAATAGACTCCTCAGGCGAAGTGAAAGAGGTACTTGCTGAAAATAGGAATGAGGAGTTAACAAAATACTCGGTTGAGAGGATTAAAATTGACCAGGAGGAGGTTTTCTTAGTATCTGACGTTGAGAAGCGCACTGAAGATTTATGTGGGAGGTTCCCGGTGGCTTATAAGAAACGTGAGATACTTGAGAAACTTTTTAGAAACAAGGAGATAATGCCTGAAATCTATGAAAGTTTAAGCGCTGAACTTGATAAGTCCATTAATGAGATGAGGGCTGAAGCCCAAAGTCTTCTAAACGAAGTAGAACGCCAAGTTCAATTTCAAGAGAACATGATTAAATCTCTTCATTTGGCTAGAACCTTCATTGAGATGGAGCATGGAATAGGTAATGTTAGAGATGAGTTTTTCAGGCAATCCTTACTATCGATTCTTAGGGAGATAAAGTATGCCTCATATAGAAAGATGAATTTATTAAAAACTAAAGAGAGGATTTTAGGCATAACTCTACAGGCGAATAAGGAGGGCGTGGAAGCTTCTACAGTTGATAGCTATGCAGTTCAGAAACCGGTGATCAGTGTACGTATGGCTGACGAGTAGTTTGCTTAAGTTCCATGGCTATTGAGGGATTTTTCGATGATTATGGGGGCTCTTGGCAGATCGAAAAGATCTACTAGCGAGGTTCTCTCAGAGGCAATTAGGGAGCTTGGAAAATACTACTCGAGGCTTGAATTAGCCTATACGAAGCTGACTAGAAGGGATAAGGAGCTCTTTGATGAATGTACTTCATATCTGAGTAAGGGGCTTAAGAATAAGGCTATCGTTTACGCCAACGAGATCGCTGAGATAAGGAAAATAATGAAGGTTATACAAGGTGTGCAATTAAATCTTGAGAGGGCAATACTGAGACTTGAAACCCTCCGGACTATGACGCCAACTTTAGAAGACATTAAGGGGGTCTTCGGCGAAGTTAAAGGGGTTCTGGAGGACGTTGCCAGAATAATGCCCTCGTTAACTCCGGAGATGAACAATCTGGCGAACTCAATAAATGATTTAATAATGACAACCGAAATGAATATAACGCCGCCGGAACCTCTGGCGGTTAAAAGCGAGGCTGCAGAAGCTATACTGAAGGAAGCTTCGGAGTTTCTGAGGCAAGAGATTGAGAGAAAGATTCCGGAGCCGCCTTTGGATATTCCTGCTCCTAAACCTGCTGAGCCGATTAAGCCGCGCATAGCTTTGACGATCGACGGCTCCGAGGTTTATTTTGGCGAGGATAACTCGGTAATTGGCGAAATAAATGATCAGATGAATACTTTGGCGAATGATCTTGTCCTAGACTACATTGAACGAAATAATGGCGTAATGAAGGTTTCAAAATGCGCTGAAGAGCTAAACATGTCTCAAACCAAAGTTATGCAGATACTTGAATCATTAAGCAGGAAAGGGAAGATAAAAATTGAGTAGGTGCAGGACTAAATATGAGCGCCCTCCAAGAGTTAGAGCAAATAGCTCTAAGGTATGCGGAGCAAGCTGTGATGCTGGATCGGCAGGGAAAGAAGGAGCTGGCCATTGAAGCCTATCAGAAAGCCATAGAGAATCTGGTAAAAATCGCTAGGATAAACCCGAGTTCTGAGCTGAATAGAATTTACCTTCAAAGGGCTGATGCCTATAGGAATAGGGTTGCGGTGCTTAAATCTTCCCTAATGAGCCCGGCTACAGCTGAGGATTTGGGCGAGGGGAAAACAGCGTTTGAAGATATGATTCTCAAGGAGCCCCCGAAGGTTACCTGGGATGATATAGTTGGACTTGAGGATGCGAAGAAGGCGGTGAAAGAGGCTATAGTTTACCCATCGCTTAGGCCGGATCTGTTCCCTCTCGGTTGGCCTAGGGGCATTTTGTTATTTGGTCCTCCGGGATGCGGTAAAACATTGCTTGCTGCGGCTGTTGCGAATGAGATTAAGGCTAAGTTTATACCTGTTGACGCTGCATCCATAATGTCCAAATGGCTTGGCGAAGCTGAGCAGAATGTTGCGAGGCTCTTCAATGTTGCCAGAAGGGAGGCGAGGTTCTCTTGTGTAATAATATTTATTGATGAGCTCGATTCCCTCATGGGCGTCCGGCGTTTTGAGGTTGGCGGTGAGACAAGGGTTAGAAATCAGTTCCTTAAGGAAATGGATGGCATAATAGATAAGAAGAACCCGGTCCACGTGTATGTTATTGGAGCAACCAATAAACCCTGGGATCTGGATCAAGCGTTCATCAGGAGGTTTCAGAAAAGAATCTATGTTCCACCGCCGAACTACAATCAGCGCCTAGAAACATTCAAGCTCTACACTAAGTTCCTGAAGCTGGCATCCGATGTTGACTTAGCGGAGCTGGCGAGGTTAACTGAAGGCTTCTCTGGAAGCGATATAATGGACGTCTGCCAATCAGTTCAACTAAAAGTCAACAGTGAAATATTCGAGAAGAATGTGGATTACAGTAAAGCCGAACCAAGAGCGATAGCGATGAGGGACTTCCTGGAGGTTCTTGGGAAGAGAAAACCAAGCATACCTAAAGAATCCATAACCCAATATGAAGTATGGTTTAACGAATTCAAGGCGCTTTAGACACCTTAAACCATTCTCCACCCAACTTGAATCTTCTAATCTGTAGCGTCGGCGCTAAAGTTATTACTTAGACTTTCAATTTAAAGAGATCAGTATTAGAGAAGCCCGGTGGTGTAGCGGACAAGCATAGCGGGCTTTGGACCCGCAGACGAGAGTTCGAATCTCTCCCGGGCTACCAACCCGGGGGCTTCGCCCCCTAGGTTTCCCCCGTTTCTTAATTCCGCCCTAGTATCTAGGTCTATTTTTTGAATTAAGGCTGATTCGCAAATCCTTGAGATGTTTAAACCTAATTTTCGAGCTGTTTC
>JAGTRG010000011.1 GCA_018396435.1 Candidatus Bathyarchaeota archaeon | reverse complement strand
CGATAGCCTCCGCATGCTTCATCTCGGTTATAGCTATCTTTTTCAATTCTTCTTGAACAGCGAAGCCCTTAACCCCACTCCACTGAACATGCTGCCACATATACTGAATAGAAACTTGAAGCTCCCGCGCTATAGCATCATTCAATAAATCCAATAACTCCTTAGAAACCAAATTTTTCCCTCCAATTTTCATTATTACGCTTAAAATATTTATCTGTTTCCCCGTTCATGGCATCTTTACCTCATCTTGCGGGGGCTATGGAATGAAGTATTTCTCCAGAGGATTAAAATACTTATCTGTGTCCCCATAAATGGCATCTTTACCTCATGTGCGGAGGCTATAGAATGAAGTATTTCTCCAGAGGATATCATAATGATCATCCTTAGTTATTGTTTCTCCGCGAATAAGGATGAAGGGATAATCGTTACCGGAAGTTTCAACTTGTTAAAGAGTTGAATATGTGCATGCTGTCCTCATGAGACTCAACTATAAGTTTTAAACCATCCTCATACTTACCAAGATTTAGCAAGTTTAAACCTTTTTCAAGTTTTTCCTTAGGCTCAGCAGCCAATTCCGGCTTTCCATGGCGGGCAATACCTTCAATGGCTATTCTGGCGAGGAAGGCGATTTCATCAACAATATTATATCTCATGTATGGCAAGTTCTCATACCAAGATATTTTATCAGTTAGGCTGCGGAACTGTTTAGGTTCAGATTGAGCCAATCGACGCCCCATAATCCTTGCTTCAGAAAGAGACAGGTCGAAATTATAACGTGTAACCGGAAGCACAGCGATTGGGCGGAATCCCAGCATGAGAAGCCAATAGCACATGTCTTGTAAAGCCAATATGCATCCCTTCCCAGTGCCTCCAGCCACTGAAACCGCCAAAGCCGGCCTTCCAGATTCACCGTAATAGCGCATTCTATCCATGAAATTCTTAGCCAAACCGTTGATTGATAGAAAGTACACTGGAGCCAAGAAAGCAAAGGCTTGCGCCTCATTAAGTTTCTTCCTAAGATCTATACAATCATCCTCTCGAGCACATTTCATTTCAGCCCAGCATTTCGCATCTCTACAAGCAAGGCAGAAATCTACGTTCTTATCGGCAAGCGAGATTAACTCGGCTTCGGCACCAGACTCATGAATTCCCTTAGCGATCTCCCTAGAAAGTTTAATGCAAAAACCATCCCTATGAGGAGAGCCGGATACAATTAAAACTTTCATCATATGAAATATATCACCCACGTTATAGCAATGACGCTTATTACTTTACGTAAATTTCCAAATAAGGTTAATGGAGCCCCGGGCGGGATTTGAACCCGCGACCCGCGGCTTACGAGGCCGCTGCTCTAACCACTAAGCCACCGGGGCCGATTATGGATTATTTTTATTGTTTTGAGTTAATTCAAATATATTTTTCTGAAACCTTAACTTTTACTTTACGTGGTCTTCTTAATATTTATTTACAGCCTAGAAATTGTAGTATTAATAGTGATCCGTATGCCTAGCGGCAATAGTGATCTAGTTATGGTTCTTGACTGCGGTTCAACAAATATTAAGGCTGTTATAGTTGATTCCCAAGGCGATATTCTCACCTATGCTAACCGCCCTAATGCTCCCCATCCGCAATTAGACGGCGCACCAGATTGGCTAATATGGGATTTAGATGAAATCTGGCTTAAAATATGCGAGGCTTCACGCGAAGCTGCTGGAAAAGTTAACCCGAGAAATATTAAAGCCGTCGTTGTGATCACATGGGGCGCTGATGGCGCGCCCATTAGGCGAGATGGTAGGTTAACTTATCCGCCAATTTCTTGGCAGTGCCCTAGGACCCGCATACTTGCTGAAGGAATTAAAGAGAAGATTTCAGCGTGGGAGATTTTCAAGATTACCGGCTACCAGATAATACCCTTTAACACCCTCTTCAAAATTATTTGGCTTAAAGAGAACGCTCCTGAGGCTCTTAGAGATGCGCATGTCTGGCTTATGATGCCCGGTTTAATCACACATAGGTTAACTGGCAAATTCCATATGGATCCCACAATCGCATCCACCATGATGGCTATGGACCTTGGAAAGAGGGATTGGTCACATGTAATGCTTGAGTTAGCCGGAATAGATGCAAATTTCTTTCCTGAATGGAAGGAACCAGGAGAAATAGTTGGGTATATAACTGAAGATTCTGGAAAAAAATGCGGCATACCTTCAGGCACCCCGGTCATTACAGGCGGACATGACACTCAATATGCCATATTCGGCTCTGGAGCTAAGCTAAACGAGATTGTGCTCTCAAGCGGAACATGGGAGATCTTAGGCGCAAGAATTGACTCATTTAATCCGACAAGAAAAGGTTTTGAAGAGGGACTTATAATCGAGGCGGACGTGGAGAGGGAACGCTGGAACCCCCAATTTCTTATGATCGCCTCAGCGGTGATAGAATGGATTCTGCAAAACCTCTTCCATGAACTCGGAGAGAAGAAGTATAATGCTGCGATCAGAGAGATGGAGGCGGTGCCACCTGGTTCTAACGGATTAGTATTCATACCGACCTTTGTTAAAGAAAGCGGTCCCTTTAGAAAATATGGCACTTTAGGAACAATTCTTGGTTTGACATTGCATAGTTCGCGTGCTCAAATACTTAGAGCCGCATTTGAGGGCTTAACTTTTCAGCTTAAGGAGGCTCTTCGAGTAATGGTTGAGATCCTAAATATAGATGCCAAAGCAATTAGGGTTGTTGGAGGAGGGTCAAAAAATCTGACGTGGAATCAGATGCGGGCGGATAGTCTAGGTCTTCCAGTTATTGTTCCGACGCAACGGGAATCCGCAACATTAGGCGCTGCATTAATGGCTTTTGTTGGCACAGACTATTTTAGATCGATAGACGAGGCTTGGAGAAGTTTCTCTCTGGAGGAGGAAACATTCAGACCGGCGCCCGAAAAAATGGCAATCTACAATGAATTTTTTAGAAGATATCTGGAAACCCTAGAAACTCTTAAAAATTTACATGTCTTGATTTCCGGAGCCTAAGAGAGATTAAAGGATCCAATTGAGTTAATCAGCATAGTAATAAATCTAAACGCGTTATTAAAAGAGGCGAAAAGGAAAATCTTTAGGCTCTAAGCCAAAAATCCTTTTTGTTTAGTTTTTCAGAATTTCCAGAAGATCCCTTAGCTTTTTTATCGTTAAATCCGGCTTATCCTCAATGTTCGAGTTTAGAGGTCTTCTTTCTATCAGGATCGTCTTCATACCGATGCTTTTTGCGCCTTTAATATCTACATCCGGCGTGTCACCAACAAACACCGCGTCCTCGGCTGTGATGCCTAAGTATGAAAGTGCAGCGTTAAAGATTTCAGGGGCTGGTTTTCGCCTGTTAATTTCAGCTGATATGACGATAGTATCTAGAAAATTTCTTATTTCATAAACGGAGAGCAGCTTATGGGCGCACTCTGGAATGGCGAAGTTCGAGATTATCCCCGTCATATATCTGCCATGTAGTTCTTGAAGAACAAGGCGTGCGTCTTCATCCGGATAAATATAGCGCATAAACTCGTCGGAGAATGCCATGGTGGCATCTCTAACAACTGAATGAGTAGCATCGTAATTGTAACCCATTTCCCGCAGCGCCAATGAAACCCTAATGTTAAAGTGAGGCTCTTCAAGATTATCTTTCGCTCTCTCATATAGATCGCTACGGGCTTTGAAATATGCTTTCCTAAAATCGCTGAATGAGACATTAATTCCGCTAGATACTAAAGATTCATAAAGCCTCTTTAAGCACTGATCATAATAATGTACATTACTTTGCAGTAAAAGAATTGTTTCGAAAAGGTCGAAAAGTACAGCCTTAACATGCATCGCCTACACCAGCATTATAGAGTTTTCTATTATGTTTTCGGCATCCTATAGCATATTTATAGGGCTTCTTATTTTATTTTTACGCTAGCATCATCTAGCACAGGAGGAAAATCGAAGCATGCGTAGTAAAATTCCAATATTGGCAGTCTTGGGGCGTAAGAGTTCAGGTAAAACAACAGTGATTGAGCATTTAGTATCTGAGTTGCTTAAGAGGGGCTTCTCCGTGGCAACATCCAAACACATAAGCCATAGGGATTTTTCAATTGACACTAAAGGAAGCGATACATGGAGACATTCAAGCGCTGGCGCTAATC
This sequence comes from Candidatus Bathyarchaeota archaeon, assembly GCA_018396435.1. Classification (GTDB taxonomy): domain Archaea; phylum Thermoproteota; class Bathyarchaeia; order Bathyarchaeales; family DTEX01; genus DTEX01. The sequence continues at coordinate 27,335 of JAGTRG010000011.1, read as the reverse complement.
CAGTGATTGCGGTTTCCAGCAATGAGATGAGTATTATAGTTAAGATGAAAAGCCCTAAAATAGAGGTTATTCCTCATCTAGTGCAGAGTTTCGGCGCAAACATTCTCATACTTGAAGGCTTCTCATCAATGGTGATGGACGATAAAAGCGTTGGGAAAATTATATGCGTGAGAAGCCTAGAAGAATATAAAGAATTTATGGAATCTGCTAGAGGCAACGTTATTGCTTTCTGTTCTTTTCAAGAAGTTGGGAAACCCGTAATTAAAATAAGTGAAGATTTCCCAATCTTAACCGAGAAAACGCTTGGGTTTATCGAGAGAAGGCTCAGGATTCTTAGGATTTTAGATTCTCTCGCTGGCTTAGATTGCGGTAAATGTGGCAGAAAAACATGCGAAGAGATGGCTGAGAAGATATATCTTGGCGAAGCCTCCATGGATGAATGCTTTCCATTGAGAATTAAATCCGAATTGAGCACTAGGGTATCCATCGATGGGCGAGATGTCCCGCTTCAACCATTTGTGTCGGAGTTCATGCGCAAAACGGTTCTTGGAATGATTTCCTCATTAAAGAATGTGAGCATAAAAGGTGATGAAGAAATCCGGATAGAGGTTAAAGGAGAGAAAAAATCAATTTGATCGAGAAGTTTAAATGAATGTAAGATAAAATAATGAAAAATATTCAGCAAATGATAAAGGGGAGAATCATATGGAGAAAGGACTGATAGAAAGGCGTTTCGTCACCGTTGATCCAAGTAAATGTACAGGTTGTAGTCTATGCGAGTTCGTCTGCTCTTTGGAAAAGGAGAACGAGCCAAACCCGCTAAAGTCTAGAATAAGAGTCATACGCTTGAGTCCTATACTTAACTTAGCTATTGCATGCCGATTCTGCAAGGACGCTCCATGTGTTAGAGCATGTCCACACGGGGCAATTAAACAGTCTGAGAGGGGAGGTATTCTAATCATAGATGAGAAGAAATGTGATGGTTGCGTTCTATGCATCCAAGCATGCCCTTATGGCGGAATAATGCTGCATCCTGAGAAAGGCATTGTAATCGCATGCGATTTATGTAATGGGGAACCTAAATGCGTTAAGTACTGCCCGGAGGAGGCTCTTGAACTCACATCGGAGGACAAATATTTTGATGAGGCCCTGTCCTTAACGGTGAAGAAATTGCCAGATGAGATTGAGAAATTAGTAAGTCTTATTAAAAGTAGGAATTTGGAAAGCCTATTTGCTGAAGCAGCGGAGAGAAATCAGAGACTGGAAGAGAAACTTAAAGTTCTAAGTTCGGAGGAAAAAGCTAGACTAAAAAGGTCTTGAAATCCACATTAATTTAGAATTAGAATGGGCGATCAAGACTCCATTTTTTCAGGGCTTCAATATCTTTGATGGCGCTTTCCGAAATTTGGAATTCAAAGCTGCATTTCGGGCATTTAACATACTCGCAGGTTAATGAAGAAAGCATTTTACTGCAACCTTGGCATGAAACCGTTCTAGCATATAGAATGCTAAATTTGAAGCCACATTTCGGACACGTTATAAATCCGGATTTTTGCTTATAGGACATGCGGGGTTCTCCTACACGTACGCTTCCATCAGTATTTACTCCATTCGAAAATAAAATTGTTTCGTTAACATGGAGACGAGGCAGAATAAACTATATTATATGGCGCTAAAGAATTTTTGTAGCGTAACCTTTAATTAGATATTACTACAAAATTGCTATTGCTGAGATGTGAAATAAATGGAAAATTTTCTGCCAGTACTTGATACTGTTCAAACTAGGCTAAGAGAGATCCTTGCCAGAAATAGGGATGGAATAACATCATGGAACCTCACTGAGCTTAGGCATGTTGGCGACGACCTGCTCAGATTATCATTAGATACATATTCGCAGCTTGCCCATGTGGAGCATAGAATATTATATCAATCCCTAAGAGAAGCTGGATTAGGAATTAAAATGAGGGTTACGCTTATTGAGAGGGGAAACATTAGGGAGGATGATAAAGAATACTTTGAAAGCGTATACCAAGTTCTTTTAAATATATGCCAAAAAATCGAAAGCGGCGAATATTATAGGGCTCTACTTGACATTGCTAATAAAAGAAGGAAGGAAAGGGGAGAGAAAGAGGAGTAGATGCTTTATTAGCAACCAGCTTATTTAATTCTAAAAATTTCCTTTGCCTTATCAAAATCGAGTAAGGCTAGAGGGGCAGCCTCAAGAAAAGTCTGAACTGGAACTATTCTGACGCCTCTTTCCAAAAGCATCTTCTCAACATCGAAGCCCCTTAACCTTTCATAATTATATTTTGGTATAATAAGTGTTCGAACATACTGGTCTGAAAGGGCGGCCTCAATTTTACCCATTCCTCTATAGTCAAGTCCGCCTACAGGCCATATCTCGCCCAGAGCCGTTATGGCGCCGGTCATAACTACCGATGGGTCCACCGTAACCCCCGTCAGGGCAGAAAGCATGGCTACTGCTATTGCAAGCCCGGCGGATGGCCCGGAAACAGGTGGTCTCGATATCCCCGGCGCAATCATCTTTTTTTCCATACCTTTCGCTGGCGTTACTATCTCAACGTATACGTCATAATCCTTGAATCTCCAGTCAGACATAGAATTTATGTAAATAAATGCATCATACGCGCTGGCAAGTATACTTTCACCCGTCTCGCTTCCAATCACGTGAACTTTGCCAGATCCTTTAGGGTTAACAACAACCTCTATTGCGCCTACGAATCCGCCAAGTTCTCCAAGTTCACCTAGGGCGATAAGCCCATAGCTCTTTCCAACCTCAGGTTTCTGAATTCTTACAGTTTCCGTCATCATCTTCTGAGCTTCTTCAACAGCTTCATCATAAGTTCTTTCCAAAGCTTTCTCAAAATGATATGGACTTAATCGATAATTCTCAGGGTCAACGTTGCTAAGTTTTTCCACAATGTCTGAATTTAGATCGTTAGGGTCAAGTTTGAGGATGGTGAATAGGCGCTCCAAGTCGTTCTTATACAATTCTTTTATCTCTCCGACCTTTTCAGGCTTATGCGTCATTGTCTGCACAAGCTTGTAGCATGCTTCAAGCTCTTTAGCTCTGAGGCGGTTAGCGTCATCAATTGTATCAGCAATCTTTCTTGGGCTTAGAATCTTTTTCTCAAAGATTTTAAGAATATCTTCAGATGTTAAACCCCTTTCCAAGTGTTGCTTATATCGTCTAAGATGGATCTCTATTATTTCAAGCTTCTCCGCCCTATTTTTAGGATAGGCGAATTCAAAATGTCTCGTAAAACGCTCCAATAGGGCTGGGTCGAGTATTTCAAAGCGGTTAGTGGCTCCTATAATAACAACGTTTGTAAGCGGGGTGAAGCCGTCAATTTCAGTGAGCATCTGAGAAACAACCCTATCAATAACTGGATCCTGCATTCCCCTCCTAGGAGCAATTGAGTCAATTTCATCGAAAAAGATTATTGCCGGCGCATTTTTACGGGCGTCATCAAAAATGTCACGTATGGTTTTCTCCGGATCTCCATAATGCCCTTGGAGAATTGATGGACCATTTATGCTATAGAACCAGATATTATTCTCTCCAGCTATCGCCTTAGCTAGAAGAGTCTTCCCAGTGCCGGGTGGACCATAAAATATAAAGCCCTTAGGTGGACGATAACCAGCTTTAACAGCTAAATCGGCGTTTAGGGCTAGGGAAATTTCCTTTATTATCTCATCTTTTATTCCATGAAGCCCACCAACATCGCTGTATCGTTCTCTTGGAGTAATCCTGATCACAGCCCTTTTCGCAGCCTCTGTTTTTTCTCCAGAAGTGTAGCTTTTAAGTCTGCGGGCAGCTGCCCTAAAATCGGATAGCGTCACGGCGCTTCCCACAGACTCCATCTGCGGATTATCTTTTGCTCTAAGCATGATTCTATCTATTAGTTTACGCTGGATCGGTTTGGATTTTTCACTCATAACAATGTCGAAGGCATTGCATATGTCTGCCGGTGTCAGCCTTGTTCCGCCAACAGTTCTCAACGTGTCTTCGAGGGCATCCACAATGTCGCCGGGATTTAGCGGTATGTCATATTTCTGGCATCTTCTTCTGGCTATTTCAATAAGCATCGACCTACTTATTCCAGAATCAAGATCTATTGTTCCTACAACTCCTCTTCGACGCAGAGTTTCCGTGATAGTTTCATATTCATTTGTGGATATGAGCAAAATACATCTGTAATTCTTCTTCTGCAAGTCATCGATTTTCTCCATAAAGACTGTTTGAACTCTTTTCTCCTCCATTCCGACCTCCGTGGATGTTGAAAAGCGGCTCCCGAAGGCTTGAAATTCATCAATTAATACTGCGCTGGGTCTCTGGAAAGCTGCTTCAAAGAAGGCGCTGAGCTGCTGAGCGCTTCTGCCGTACCACATGGTGTAGACTTCTTCGGGCTTAAGTGAGGCATAGTGAACTAATAGGCCGTATTTTAGGCCATCCTCGAAAATTTCTTTTTGGCAAGCCTCCGCAAAGAAGGTTTTTCCACTTCCTGAGCCCCCTTTTAGTATGAAAATTTTTGGCGGTGGGACTGGGCTATTTTTTCTAACATCTGGATCGCGGAAAATGTGGTAATAGGCGCTTAGAAGAACCTTCTCGAACTCTTCATCCCGTCCAACAACATCGTTTTTTGTCGCCCTTGGAAAATCCATTCTCTTCCTAATTGCCTTCGCTCTTCTCTCCGCTTCAGCTCTCCTTTTATCCGGGGGCTTCTGCAAAAATCTCCATAACCTATATTGCCATGAGGTTAAGTAGAGTAGTGGTGAGAAAAGTTTCCTTAATCTAGGCCGATTATACCACCACTGGCTTGAAAATTCCTCCTCCCTATCCTCATACATGTTATTCACCAACCATGAAAACATGAATCTGATATAGAAAGTATATGCTCGCGAGAAGCATTAGGACTAAAAGCGCTAGGCGAATCTTTGATAAACCCTCCACCTTATTTTTGAAATATGCGTCTAAGAAGAAGAAAGCATTGAAGTAAGCCACAGCAAAGCTAATTATTGCAAATAAGGCCATGTTCACCGGTGTTGGAAATTTAATGAAGAACCAACCGGATGAATCTTCACCTTCAACCTGCAAAACGATATTTATTTCATATCCCGCAGTCTGATTGCCCTTAGCTGTTACGCCGAACGGTCCTGAAAGCGGTATATATGGACCTGATGAGGTCATTATGGGGGGCTTCTTATAAAATTCGCTTTTACGTGTGTAGACGCCAACCGTGCAGTTCCATGCACCTTTAGAGTTAAATTTAACAACGATATTATATGTTCCCTCAGTTCTTGGCATTACATATACCAGAGAAAACCTATACATGTCCCTAGTTTCATTAGAGAAGACGGCGACTCTGATGCCGCTGGACTTTGGAGAACTATAATTGACCCATAAGTTTTCTACAGCAGGTCGGATTTCTATTGCCAACGTGTCATCTATAAGCATACTTTCCTCCATATTCCATTGAAGTGCATCAGATAAAGATGGATTCAAAAGCGTAGCGATCATGAAATTGGAGAGCAGCAACAGATTTAGAAACTTTAGAGTTAAATCTAACTGTTTTTCCCTAGTGGGGAAATCGTAGCTGCGGAGTATCTTGCTTAGAATCACTTCCCAACACTTCTTTCACGTAAATATCTGTTACACTTTTCGATAAACATTTCTGTTAGCAAGAGAAGGAATAATTAATGGAAGACGAGTAATTGAAATGGTGGATTGAAGATGGTTCAACGTAAATATTGGGGTGAAATAAAGGACCCCATTTATGGTTATGTGCGCATTACCGAAGCAGAAAGAAAGATTATTGATTCCTACCCATTTCAGAGGCTACGTAGAATAAGACAGCTGGCTGGCGCAGAATACGTCTATCCAGGAGCCAATCATACAAGGTTTGAACATTCGATTGGCGTTATGCATCTTGCTGGAACATTTGTTGAAAACCCGCAGCTTTCTCAAATAATCTCAGAAGATGAGGCCCAGACGGTTAGGATAGCCGCTCTTTTACATGATGTTGGGCATGGTCCGTTCTCACATGTCTTTGAACATGTACTCACCAAATTTCTTAGCAAAACCCATGAGGACATGACAACCTGGATCATAACGAATTCGGAGATAAGGGATATCATCAACGGTTTAGGTTATGACCCTAAAGTTATTGGGGCTTTAGCTGTTGGCCGCCTGAATAAGCCTGATATGGCATTTATGGATCAAATAATCAGAAGCGCCGTTGACGCCGATAAACTGGACTTTGTTGTTAGAGACACCTATCATACAGGCGCGGAGTACGGGTTTGTTGATGTATTTCGCCTAGCGTACACCGTGGATGTTATTGATAGAAATCTATCTGTTGATGTTGGCTCTCTTTCAGCCCTAGAGTCCTTCATATTGGCTCGCATAGAATCCTTTAAGAGCATATACTTCCATAGAGTTGGAAGAGCAGTTCAGATAATGTTAGCTATGGCTATGGAGCAAGCAAAAGACGATCTTGGGCTTGTGGACTTTAAATCACCTGAAGAATATTTGGCTCTAAATGACCACGTTTTATGGGCAAAGTTAAGGGAGAACGAAAAATCCAGAGAGATTATTGAGAGGCTGGAGAGACGGAAACTGTTAAAGTGTGCTTATGATCCTCCACCATTCTATATTAGAGACATGATCGTTTCAAGCATACTTAATGTTGAAGGGATAAGGAACCGCATAAGGGATGAAATTGCTGACGAAGCAAACGTTGATCCGCAGAGCATCATAATTGACGTTCCAACGCTTCCATCAGTCCCGTATCATCATGCTTTCCCCCTAGAACCTATGGAGATACCGGTTTTCCATAAGACCAAGGATGGAAGAAAAATTTCCAGCAGGTTAAGCGAGGTTTCAGGAATATTTGATCTGCTAAAGGGGTTCATGAATATCTTGAGAGTTTACACCGAAGAGGAACACTTAAAAAGGGTTCAGGAAGTTTCCGAAAGACTTTTCGGTGAACTACCGTTCACAATGAGAATATCTTATTGAGGATGATCGCTTGGTCTTAACATTAACGCTTAAAGGTAGGTCGATAGTTCCCGGCAGGGTTAGGGGAACAGCCCTAGTTTCAACTAAACCAATAAGTTTCTTAGGAGGCGTAGACGCTAATACTGGGACAATAATAGAAAGGGATCATGATCTCTATGGTAAGAGCATTAAGAATGTTATTTTATGTTTCCCCCATGGACGAGGTTCAACGGTAGGTAGCTTCGTGCTTTACAGGCTTGCTAAGAGCGGATTGGCGCCTAAGGCAATAATAAACTCGATTGCCGACCCAGTTGTGGTGGTTGGCGCAATCATCGCCAATATACCAATGGTTGATAAAATTGATATTGAGATGATAGCGAACGGTAATGTTATAGAGGTTGATGGTGGAGAGGGCATAGTTAGGGTTTTTCGGGGTGAGCAGGCGTGCATCTGACGAGGGAAGAGGAGAAAATCTACGACGGTGAACTGGGCTGGGCATATCAGGTCTCAATGAGGATACTTGTTAAATTAGGCGATCTTTATGGGGCGGATAATCTCATACCAATTGAGTCAGCGCATATCTCCGGAGTCTCATATAAGACGATTGGGGATGCTACAATAGACTTCCTCGAGGCTCTAGCCGGTTCAGACGTAAGGGCCAGCGTTACAGCGACAACAAACCCAGCTGGTATAGATTATGAAAACGCTATTTTTACTTCTCTTTCCGGCGATATTATTGAGAAGCAAAAAAGAATAATCAATTTATATGCGAAAATGGGGATAAAAACATCTTTAACATGCACACCATATTATATTAAGGCGCCTAGGTGCGGATCTCACCTTTCATGGGCTGAATCATCAGCAGTTGTTTACGCTAATTCTATAATTGGCGCATGGACGAATCGTGAAGGAGGACCAAGCGCACTTGCCTCAGCGCTTATCGGGAAGACTCCAAACTATGGGATGCATAAACCGGAGAACCGAAGGGCAACAGCCCTCGTCAAGGTTGAGGCTGAACTGAAGGATGAAAGCGATTATGGCGCCTTGGGCATATATTTAGGTAAGATTCTAAAGGACAAAATCCCATTGATACAGGGTTTACCATCCAATGAAGAAGGGTGCCTTAAGCAGATGGGCGCAGCGATGGCTACAAGCGGTATGGTTTCAATGTTTCATGGGAAGAGAAACAGTATTAGGCAGGTGAGGGAGATGGAAACTATAAATATTGAGGATAGAGATTTGCGCGAAGCGCGTGAAGGGCTCTCAATTTCTCCTGAGAAACCAGACTTGATATTTTTTGGTTGCCCCCACTGCTCTCTTAATGAACTTAAGCAAATAGCTGAAGCCATTAAAGGGAAAAAGGTTAGAAACGACGTTAAACTTTGGGTTTGCACATCAAGGTTTATCCGTAATAAAGCAAAGGAGTATGTGGATGTTATTGAATCATCCGGCGGGCAGGTTATTTGCGACACATGTGCAGTTGTTACGTGGCTCAGGGATCTCAATGTAAAAACATTGATGACAAACTCCGCAAAAACAGCCTATTATGCGCCCTCGTTGAATGGAGTTAAAGTGGTTTTTTCGCCTATAATTGAATGTATAAATGTAGCGTGTCAAAGGTAGATTCGGCTTCGTGAATTAAATATTAAGTAGGGATGCGTAGGCAGATTAAATTCTTCCCATAACTTTTGAAGCCTAGAAATTTTTAGCGCAGACGTGTCTTAGGTTCTCGATTACTTTTGCAGCCTTCTCTGTTATTGGAATTTTCGCCTTCTCAAATTTTCCTTTTTGAACCTTTAATGGGCAGGTTGCGTCAACACCAACCTTTGTCGTTAGGCCTGTTTCCATGTCGGCCGATGGGTCAAGAGTTGAGCCTCTCGCGTTCCGTATAATTATAAGGTCTTCTTCCGCTTGGAAGCGGGTCGCTATAGACCACTCAACCTCAACCGGGTTAAAGATATCTATGTCGGAGTCAACAACTATGGCGTGTTTGAGGCTTGGGTGTGATGCGAAAGCTGCTAACAACGCGTTTTTTGCGTCGCCATCAGTCTGCTTATTAATTGAGATAACAGCGTGGAGCCACCCGCAACCACCGATAGAAAGGTTAACTCCCTTAACTGAGGGCACAACTCTGGAGACAGCATCGTATATAGCGGCTTCTCTGGGCAGCCCCATCAGCAGTATGTGCTCCGGTCCGGCGGGTAGAAGCGCCTGATAAATGTAATCTTCTCTATGCATTACATTTACAACTTCAACGACGGGCTGAAACCTTTGCGCGTCGTAAGTGCCAGTTATATCGGCAAAAGGTCCCTCAAGCGCTTCTTCACTATGAGATATTTTTCCCTCAAGTATTATTTCGGATTCAGCGGGCGCGTAAGCCTCAACCTTCTCGCATTTTATTAAGGCAAAATTGTCTTTAAGCATTTTATTAGCCACATTGTATTCGCTTACGCCGAAAGGCGGTGAACATGAAGCTGCCAGTAGCACAGCTGGATGCACACCTATAGCTATGGCGACATCCAGATCACGCTTACACTCCTTAGCCATGCTCCAGAGCCTGAACAGATGCCTTGGAACAAGCCTTATAGCCAGCCGCTTCTCATCCAACATAAGCAGTCTATGAACTGAAACGTTCTCGATGGTTCCATCCGGGCTTCTGGCAGAAATTATAGCTGACGTTATATAGGGCCCTGCATCACCCTCAAAGTGTTTTAAAATTGGTATTTTAGAGAGCCGCGGCTCCTCAATAACCTCTTTAACCGGAGAATCATCAACTATTTTAGGCTGCTTAGGTTGCCTCATAGCATCGAGAATTACATCATAAAGTTTATCCGGCGTAGTTTCTAGGGCCAGACATATCCTCCTTCGCGTTGCACAGATGTTCCCAACAACCCTTACGTTGTAGCCATCAACATTTTCGAAGAATATTACCGGAGACTGCGGGATAAACTTCATTATTGCTGAAATCTCGAAGTTTGGCGAAACCCTATCCCATACGTGAACTGCCTCACCTAGATCCTCCACCTTCTTAAGGAAACTTCTAAAGCTTATAGGGATCCACTCCTCTTTTTCAGAGCCTCTTCAAGCAGCTTCATAAATATCTGTCCAGCCTTAGCCTCGCTTGCGGTCCGAAGGAATACTGAAACCAGAGCGATTTTGTTTGTGAGTGCAGCCAGCCTCTCCGCTATGATCCTAGCAATCGTGATGTGGCGTTCACCTAGAAGCGTTGATGAAATGGGCTGCCTAGAGATCTCAAGTCTTTGAGGAGGCACAGAGACTGCGAGGGTTCCAAGGCTTTCCTCGCCTTCGCTTAGTAGCGCCATTAAAGCGTTCTTAAGTTCTATTATTGTTGCTGAAAATAGAGTTCCTTCCTCAGTAGTTTCCTCATGAAAAATTTTTGCTCTTTCCAACTTAATCAACCATCTATACTAATTATGTATTAGAAAGTATTTTTCTCAATTCTTCGCCATTTTTCTTCCACCAGCTGAAGAGTATTCTCAAATCGATGCCCATATTAAAGTTACGAACCCCGAGATTAACGTACCTCTTTGCCTCTTCAAGGCTGCTTATTTCAGCACGTGGAGATATGCCCATTTTCAGGGCCGTTCTAATTGTTCTCTCCTCAGCTTCTTTAACTTTAGGATGGTTAACTTCTCCGGGTATGCCTGCGCTTATTGAATAATCTACTGGTCCAAATTGAACCATGTCTATGCCATTAATAGATAAAATCTCCTCGAGATTTTCTACAGCCGATCTCCTCTCGATCATTAATGCAACCACCGCATCATCGCATATTTTCACGAGGTCAGCTGCTGATGCTAAAGCGCCAATATATCCGACCCTTCTATCCATCCTATAACCGTTTATGCCTTTGGGTTCCGTCCTAACGGCTCTTACAGCCTCCTCAGCGTCTTCAACTGTTCTTATATCTGCAAAAAGCAAATTCTGAATGCCGGCTGCCAAAGATCTTTCAGCCAGATAAGTTCTCGGTTCCTGATCGATCTTTATCATCGTTGAAATTCCAACGAGCTCAGCTGCCCTAGCTAAGTTATCTAGGTCGTGAAGGTCATATGGGCCATACTCGCTTAAGAACTCAACATAGTCATATATGCCAGTATAGCCTATTACCTCGACTAAACCAGGCCAAGGGCAGACAATCCTTGTTCCAAGCGTTGGTTCACCCTTTCTTAGAAGTTCCCTAAGTCTATTAACTCTCATCACATTTACCCTCCTGCAACTTTAACTTTTCTTGACAAATAATTAATGTATACAAAGTAAACTTAACATTATGGGAAAAGCATGGAAATAAGAAATGAGTTGCTTAATGAGAACGCCGATAGGGCTAAATTAATCTTGACAACTCTAAAGAACGTTTTCTCTATTCCCAATCCAGCTGATATATGCATTGATCCCTTCAGCCTTCTTGTAAGGACAATAATAAGTCAATCCACATCAGAAAAGAATGTGAGAAAAGCCTATGAGAACCTTAAATCTAAAATGCCAGTAACCCCCAAAAACTTAGCTGAAGCTAAAATCGAAGATATTGAAAATTCATTAAGGGTTGCAGGTTTATATCGAAATAAATCTATTGTTCTGAAAAGAGTCGCGTCCGAGATCATCGAGAGATTTGATGGATCGCTTGATTTCATATATTTGCTTCCCTTACATGAGGCAAGAGAAAAATTGATGGGTCTACCAGGGGTTGGACCGAAGACCGCTGATATAATCCTACTCTTCTGCGCTGGCAGACCGGTTCTACCGGTGGATACTCATGTAAATAGAGTTTCTAGAAGGTTAGGCTTATTCCCACAATCCAAGGGAGGATACGAATCCGTTAGGGCTAGGCTTGAAGAAATCTATGATCCAAAGGACTATTTTGCGGTCCATATGCTATTCATCTCCCTTGGGCGCAGTTTCTGTAAGGCTTTAAGGCCCCTCTGCCATACCTGTCCCGTTAATGCTATGTGTCCATCAGCAAGTTTCATTGGCTCTTTACAATAACTTCGACCTCATTTCCCTTCTCATCCAGCCTTATCCGTCCAACATGAACTCTTGAGACGGGGCCGTTCACGTTGGTGTATACTTTCAGCACAGATCTATCATAGTCAACGCTGTATATTGTTCCAATACCTAAGAATCTTCCTTCATTATCCTCTAAGGATACAAGTAGCCCCTTCTCATCACCCTCACGTAAAATCTTTATTGGCTTTTTAAACTCAGCGTTAAGCTTCGCATTTACCTCATCGCTTAATGTTGAATCGCTCCTCAGAACTAGGATGATTTGGTCTCTCATATTTTCGCAATAGATAATTTTATTGCCCACGATCTCTTCAAGTCTCTTTTTAAGAAATTGATCGTTTCTACCCTTTAACTCTAAGTTTCCATCGACTGCAATCCAACTTAGCGGGTATGAGTGGATTTTTCCATCTTTCAAATACTTCTTGTAGGATGATTCCCTAATAATTTTTCTTGTTTCCCTATCTCTCTTCTTTATGTTTTTTGGCACATCCGCTATTAAGACTTCAGCTTCTAAATCGGTTAGAGAGTCTATTATCGGTTTCAATTCGCTATTGCCCTGTATAGCCACGATGAAATCTGGTTTCACCATTTTAATTAGATGTAATTTATATTCCACCGCGCCAGCTCCTTCAACCCAACCATCAGTATTAATAATTATAAAGTTGGAGCCCATGCCAGTGGCCTTAGCCTTAAGATTCACTAAACCCCCTATGATTGATTTGACCGCAGTATAGGGGCTTGTGACTCCTATAAAGATCACATGGTTCGGTTTAAGGTTGAATGGGTCAACAATGGGCTTTTTAATAATGCTTAAACCAATAGTTCCAGGCGGCCCTACATCGGACTGACCTAGATCTCCGTCAATAAGGGATACGTTGCGACCTAGGCTTAAAGCCGTATTAGCCAGGTAGTTGCAGAAGCTGGTTTTTCCGGAATCAACCCCCCCAAGCACTATGATGGTCTCTGTTTCTTTATTTGATGAAAGTATTGTGCTTACGGCTTCCTTCCATGATTGAGGTATGGGATCTTCATCAATTAGAAGGCAGAAGGCTGAATTCCCAAGCAACATTTCGATCTGGGAGTCTTCCATCGCCTCAAAGGGCATCCTTTTTCCCACTCGAACAACGAATTGCTCCCCAACTTTTATTTGCGCTCCAAAAGCCCTCATGGCGCCAGAACATAGGGTTATGCATGCTGGCCCATCAATTAGGAGGGTTTTCCCTTTCCCGATGCTCTGCCTCATCCCTAAACGCTCCTTAGGTGGGGTTCACCCTTCTTAGAGGCTATCCTTATGGCCGAGTCCGCATCGCTTAGTTTTCTTTTAAACCCTCTATCCTTCAATGTGCTCGTGCCGTTCTCGTCAACCATCTCGATGAGAGTATTTTCCGGTAGGACTGCTTCAAGCCTGCGTGCAATCTCTTCAGATGTTTCTGGCAATCCTCTGCCAATTTTAACGATTTGATTCTTTGAAGGGTTCTTTTTGAGCTCATCCAATATAAGATCTATGGCTTTCTCCATGCCTAGGCCCTCCTCTTTCCTAATAATTTTACCATCAGCGAGCACTGCGACGCCAAAGGTTCTACCCGGGTCAACTCCAATGACAAGGTTCTCATAAATTTCTTTGCTCATAATTATCCTCAACGCCTCACCAACTATGCTTGAAGGATCCAATTCAGCATTGTATACTAAAATTCTAGGGTGACTTATCAGTTTCTTCTCACTTTCAGTTGTAATCACAACCTTAATCCATGGCGGTACAGGATCACCCGGTATTAAGCTTAAAAATGTAATGTCCATATCTTTGAGTTTATTAACAATCTTGAAGTATGCTCTACCCGAAACCGTTGCCACAGCTATCTGAGTTCTCATTTTCATAACGCTACGCTCAACACGCTCCTATTACTACAGAGAAAAAACTAAATTTAAATTTTTAACTTCATTTTAAATGTGGGATAATTGAAGAGTTGGATACCTACTGGTTGCCCACTACTCGATAGGGCTTTAGAAGGCGGCCTTCAACCGGGAGGAATAACCCTAATTTATGGCGAGGCTGAAACTGGAAAAACTAGCTTGGCCATTCAATGCTCCGTTAATTCAGCGAGAATGGATTATAAAACTCTGTTTATCGATTCAGATGGAACTTTTTCACCGCAAAGACTCATGCAAATCGCCATACGGGATTTCAACGAAGTTTCGCAGATGATAATTCTTCTTTCACCCTCAACGTTTGAGGAACAGTCCCTACTTATGGATGAGCTGGAGAAATACATTGGCAAAAGTTTCGGCTTAATAGTCTTTGATACGGTAACTACTCTTTACCGCTCAGCGATTGTAAGTAAAGAGGATGCTTTTAAGGCTAATAGGGAGCTTAACCGTCAAATTGCTGCCCTCGCGCATATAGCGAAGATAAATCAAATACCGATTTTGCTCACAAGCCAGGTGAGAAATATTTTAAACGATGTTGACGTTTTAGTGGAACCTGTTGCTGCGAGGGTTCTTAGATACTGGTCAACGGCGATCGTCGGCTTCTTCAGGACTGGTAGACACAATGTAACCAGAGCGGTTGTAGAAAAAAGCTACGGGGTTGAAAAAAAGATAACCTTATACTTGAGGATAGGGGAAAGTGGTGTATGCGATTACAACAGGATAAAAATGACCTAGATTGGAGCGGATAATATTCTATGTCTATAATCAGCGAGATATTTAATGCCCTATACTATATTTTTCCAGCCTACTGCGCAAACGCTTCACCAGTAATATTCGGCGGTGGGAAACCTATTGACTGCGGAAAAAGGTTTCTGGACGGAAAGCCGATATTTGGTTCGCATAAGACCTATAGAGGCTTAATTTCCGGGCTGTTAATTGGCACATTAGTTGGTTGGATGCAAGAATTTCTTGCGCCAAACGTTAACCTCCCAAAGGGAAGCACATTTTTAGGTTTCGCATTATCACTTGGGGCTTTATTTGGCGATTTGATGGGTTCATTTATTAAAAGGAGACTTAATCTTAAGCCCGGTTCACCATTACCTATTGTTGACCAAATAGATTTTGTTATTGCGGCTTTATTCTTCGCTTTAATAGCTGATCCGCTCTCGCTTTCAATTCCAAAAGCCATAATAATAGCTACCCTAACATTTCCAATTCATGTTCTAGCAAATTTTATAGCATATATGCTGCGTCTCAAAGATAATCCTTGGTGAACAGATCTTTTATAGAGATCTGCTGAAAGCGCTTATAAGATACCGAGAGCTCATCCTTTTTAAGACTGTTAAGTGGCTTACAACATGGGGCTGCCTGTCTTCAATGTGGTTAAATCATGTTTCTGTACATGTCCCCCTAAATATAACATTAATCCTTATCTTGGAAGGTGCATGCATAACTGTCTATATTGCTACGCAATTAAATTTCCAAGTTTCATCGGTCCACCTATTCCCCGTCTGAAACTTAAGGAAGAAATTCTAAAGATGGTTAAGAAGACTAGGCTTCGTCTACCAGTTATGCTTAGCGATTCAACAGATCCCTACCAATCGCTTGAGAAGGAATATGAAATAACGAGAAGATGCTTGGAGGTTCTATCTGATCATGGTTTTCCATTACTCATAGTAACCAAATCGGATCTAGTTGTTAGGGACATTGATATTTTTAAGAAAACACCGACGGTTGTGTCAATGACGATAACAACGAACCGTGATGATGTATCTGCTCTCATAGAGCCGAATGCTCCCAAACCAAATGCGAGATTTTCTGCTTTAAAGAAGGTTTCAGAGGAGGGCATACCGACGGTTGTAAGGGTAGACCCAATAATACCAACAATAAACTCCGATATGCAGGATTTGGAGAGCATAATTTTAAGGGCTTCCAGGATAGGTGTAAAACAGATTACGGCGTCAACGATGAAGATAGTTAGGGGCTTATTACCTGCAGTAAAAAGAGTTAATCCCGCATTATCATGGAGACTGGCGAAAATCTACTCTGACGGCGAATGGATTAGGGGCTACAAATACTTAAATAAAGATTTGAGGCTGAGCATCCTTGAAAATCTTAAGAACCTGGTCTATAAATATGGTTTAGAGTTTGCGACGTGCAGGGAAGGTTTTCCCCAATTAAACACGGCTATATGCGATGGCACATCGTATTGCCGGAGAGCTCTAAATAAGTTTCTTATCGCTAAAGATTAATCATAGGCAAGTCTTTTTGCATCTGGGGTCTCAGGTGGTAAGCCCTTTCTCCATCTTATGAAGCGGATCACGTTCATCATAATGTCATCTGGAATTTTCTCCCAGTGAGAAAACATGCTTTGCCAGAAAGCTCGTCCTGAAGATACTGATCTAAGCTCATCAGCCAATCCTAGCGATTCAGCAATCGGCATGTACCCGTCCACGATGGATATAAATTCCCTCTGAAATATGGATAAGATTTTGCCACGTTTCCTAACGATAAGGTTCACTACGTCCCCTATCTGCTCAGCAGGTGTGGAAATCTGAACCTTGCAGACTGGTTCAAGCAGTATTGGATGCGCTGTTAAGAAGGATCCGAATATGGCGTTTTTTGTAGCCGGGATCAGCTGCGCATAGCCCTTTTGCGCCTGGCTTTCATGTAACCGCGCATTAAGCAGTTTCACCTTCAGGCCTCTCACAGGTTCCCCGCATAATGGTCCGGATTGGCAAGCCCACCTAAAGCCTTCTATAATGGCTTCAAGATCTTCCCCCGTTGGAGATCCGCCCTCAGTTGAGTCAACTAAGAGGTTAGTATTTCTTTCTATAGCAATTATGTGTTCAGCCCTATCAAAAAGGACCTTTGAATGTTTAATGGCTTCCTCACCGGTTTCTTCAAGAATTTTTAACACGTTTCTTTCTAATGGTTCAACTCTGACTGTTATTCGGTTAAGCCCATTTGGACTATTACTTGTAAAGTTCGCTCCACCACTGCTTACGCTTTCACGATAAGCAATTATTGGCTTAGATACTATTACCTCAATGTCCGGTGCATGTTCCTTTATAGATTTTATTGCTACGTCCAAATGTAATTCACCAACTCCGCTGAGGAGATATTCTCCGGTTTCTCTATTGATGGAAACTGCTATATTTGGGTCCTCAATTGATAGCATTTTTAATATGTCTATGAGGCGTAGGAGGTCCGGAGGGTTCTTTGGCTCAAGAGAAACAGTGACAACGGGTTCTGAAACATAATGTATCTTCTCAAAGGTGGTCATAAACTCTTTATGGGCTACATCAACAATAGTTTCGCCAGTGTTTATGTGACCAAGCTCGGAAAGAGCAACTATGTTACCTGAACTTTGATGGTTAATGGCTTCTTTAAACGCGCCCATGTAAATCCATATTTTATTGACGACGCATTCCCTTCCTGCGCCTAAAAGATAGACCCTATCGCCGCTATTTATCTCACCGGAGAATATTCTCCCAGTAGCAATCATGTCTCCGCTTGAATCGCTTTTAACGCTAGTCACACATATTGCCATAGGTCCTTCAGAGCTGCATTCAAGCATCGCCTTACCAACTTCTGAATTTAAGTCCCCCCTCCATATTTTTGGAATTCTATATTTTTGAGCTTTACATGGGTCCGGCATTTTCTCTATCACCATTTTTAGAAGCGCTCTATGAAGCGGAATTTTCTCCTGGAGATCCAGCCAACCGTCATCCTTGTACGCCTCAATTATGTCGCTGAATCTTAAACCCTTCTCTCGAGCAATATCGAATGTTAATCCCCACCCATGTAGGGCTGAGCCGAAGGCAACGTTACCCTTGGGCAAGCTTACTTTCCACGCCTCTTTAAAGGGTTTCTCGCCGTAGATCTCTATGAGGTCATTGAAGCCTTGAATTATGCGCGATATCTTCTCCTGGATTTTCTCAGCGCTTAACCTCAAATTTGTAATTAACCTATCAATCTTGTTAATGAATAGGACTGGTTTGACACGTTCATTTAGCGCTTGTCTAACAACAACTTCGGTTTGCGCCATGATCTCCTCGACTGCATCAACTAGAACTATTGCGCCGTCAATGATCCTTAGGGCTCGCGTCACTCTACCGGTGAAATCAACATGTCCCGGAGTGTCAATTAAGTTCACCACATAATGGCTTCCATTAAAATCATATAGAAGAGATATATTAGCTGCCTTTATGGTTATACCGCGTCTCTGCTCCTCCTCAAGATAATCTAAAACCCTAGCTTTCCCAGCTAAGCCGTGCGGGATCAAACCAGCCTCAGCCAGAAGCGAATCAGTTAAGGTTGTTTTCCCATGATCTATATGGGCTATTATGCCTATATTGCGGATCCTCTCCTTATTCTTTGCAACGCTTAAAATTTGCTCCGTTTGCCTAAACATCGACATAAATTCATCCGCGCCTTCCCAAATTTAACGTTGTATCACCTTCTCTTTTTTCATTAACGAATAAAAATGGATCTTTAGGCGTTATAAAAACTGCCTCTCCTTCAAGGAGAGATTCCGATCACTTGTATCTCTCACGTCTCTTCTTTCTCTTTCTTTTTTCACGCCGCATCCTTT
The DNA here is from genome assembly GCA_018396435.1 of Candidatus Bathyarchaeota archaeon. Lineage (GTDB taxonomy): Archaea > Thermoproteota > Bathyarchaeia > Bathyarchaeales > DTEX01 > DTEX01. The sequence continues at coordinate 8,772 of JAGTRG010000011.1, read as the reverse complement.
TCTTCTTCCACTTCGCCCGCATCTCGCATCATCTTCCCTAAGCCATGTTTAACAGAGATCGCTGCAATTAGATTCTGCTTACATAAGCCTCAACAAATGAGGCTTTAAATGGTTCTTTCTCCTTCACCTTATTAAGTTTTCGGAGTCTATTTGTGTTATTGACTATGAATCTAAGCGCTTATAATGATCCTTTCGGCTTACCATGTTAGGAGCTCTCTATAATTTTTCGGCGACGTGAAAAATACTTATAAAAGTCGGATCGTCTTTAATGGTGAGACACTATAAGCGGGAGCAAAGAATTACATGAAGGGGCATCTGCTTTGCATACCATGCTCTTTGAGGACAGCATATGATATAGCTGCTAAGGCAACTGATGATGAGAAACTGCAGAAGAAGGTTATCATTGAGACCCTGAAATGGCTAGGTGAAGATAACAATCTTATGAGCGTGACTCCGGCGATGCTGCATACACATGTTTTTAGACTTGTTCAGAAGATCACCGGGAACAATGATCCCTTCGCGCATTTAAAGAGGGAATCCAATAGGATAGCCATAAATTTAATACCGGTTCTAAAGAGCGAGTTTAAGAAACGGGATTTCAGCGATGCTTTTAAATTTGCGGCCTTGGGGGCTATATGTGGGAACTCCATAGACTTTGAGGTTGAGGGCCATCAGATTTCCCTTGAGGATCTTGGTAAGTCTTTGTTAGGCTGCTTAAATAGTGATTTAGCATTGGATGACACACCTAAACTCGTGAGGATTCTTTCAAAAGCCAAATCAGTCCTGTACCTTCTAGATAACGCTGGAGAGATAGCGTTCGATAAATTCTTCATTAAAGTTATTTCTGAAAATTATCCGGTTAAGGTTTTAGCCGCTGTGAAATCCGGGCCTATTTTAAATGATGCGACCATGGAGGATGCGCTGCAAGTTAGGCTGGATGAGGTTGCGGAGGTCATCGCGACTGGTAGCGACTCAATAGGGTTAAACATGGATGAATGCTCTGAAGATTTCATGAAGCGTCTGAAGGAAGCTGACATAATAATTGCGAAGGGGCAAGGATACTATGAGAGTCTAACCGAGATTGAGGATGCTCTCCAGAAGCCCATTGCATATATGCTTAGAGCCAAATGCTTAGTGGTGGCGAAATCCCTTAATGTGCGTCAGGGATCAAACGTCGTTAAAATCGTAAATTACGATTATCTTGAATGACCTTGTCGGGATTTCTATGAAGTTAGGTGCGCTCTTTTCTGGCGGAAAAGATTCATGCTTAGCTATCTATAAGGCTCGAAGATTCCATGAGATTGCTTGCCTAGTAAGCCTAATCCCAAAGAGCGAGGAGAGCCGCATTTTCCATTTTCCAAATGTTTGGGTGACAAAATTTCAGGCTGAAGCCATGGAATTACCGATAATCCAGATGGAAACTGGTGATGATAGTTATAAGGAGTTAGCTGATTTGTCTAGAGCCCTTAAGTTGGCCATGAGGAAGTTCGGAATCGAGGGAATTGTTACTGGCGCCATAAGATCCACGTATCAGGCGAGCAAGATCCAAAAAGTATGCGGTAAACTTAGACTCTGGTGCTTTAATCCCCTATGGCTTAAGGATCAAGAGGAATTGTTACGCGAGGTTTTAAAGGAAGGCTTCAAAACTATAATTTCTGGGGTATTCGCCTATCCCCTTAACAGGAGCTTTCTCGGGAGGATTATAGACGCTGAGCTCGTGAGCGAACTTGTAAATCTATGGATAAAATACGGCATTAACATTGCTGGTGAAGGCGGCGAAATAGAAACAACAGTCCTAGATGCACCATTCTTTAAGAAAAGAATAGAGGTGGCGGACTATAAAATTCAGTATAAGGATAATTCTGGGATATTTAGGATAAAAAGTTTGAGGCTAATAGGTAAATGAGGGTGCTACTGGTAAGTCTATGCTCAGATCCGTTAAGTGAATTGGAATTTGTTAGACCGATTGAACAGATCCTTGGGCGTCAAGGCATCAAAATCTTCACTAAGCATTATACAAAAGTTAACTTGGAAGACGTAGACTCTGCGGAAAAGGCTATTATTTGCGGATCAGCGTTAAAAGATGATGCCTTCTTAGATAGCAAAGCGTTTATTTGGCTGGAGAAACTTGATAAGCCGACTCTAGGCATAGGTTCCGGCTGTCAACTCATTATGAAGATTTTAGGTTGCGAGCTTTTCAATAAAACAAGGATTGGAGTGTTCAAGGTAAAATTGATAAAAAAGAATAAACTAGTGGACAAAAAATATTTCTACGCATATTTTCTAACAAATAGGGCAGCAAAGATCACTAAACCCCTAGAGACGCTGGCTAAGGTTGGGGCAATAGAATGCATGTTTAAACATGAATCTAGGGAGATGTATGGCTGCCTCTTCCATCCAGAAGTTATGAGCCCTGAGATAATCATAAATTTTGCCCTAAAACCTGATGGGTTCTAAGGTTATTTTAAATATTTCAGCAAACTGCGCTTTTGAGAGGAACTTCTCCTAGTTGAAGGGCAGGTTTAGAATGGAAGATAAGCATATTTTTAAAGCTATCTAAAAATTAGTTGATTTTAAAGATTCTCTTAGCGTTTTCCGTTGTTTTTTCGGCTACAACGCTTATGCTCTCACCTTTTAATTCCGCAACTGATTTTAACGCTTTGACCACATGGGCCGGTTCAGAAGCCTCTCCGGAGTAAACTACTGGGGAATCAGTCTCTAAGATGATATTCTCTAAGGGTGTGTTTAATATGGCTCTTCTATGTTCCTTACTATACGTTGCGGCTGGAGTGGCTGAAATGTAATATCCATGTTCAAGCAATTTTTTTAGGGCGTCATTGGGACCAGTAAACCAGTGAAAAACCGCTTTTTTAACATTAGACTCAATTGTCATATTTACACAGTCCATCCATGCACCTCTATTATGGATTGAGACGGGCTTATCGTTTTCTCTCGCTATGTCAAGTATTCTTCGGAACGCTTTCCTCTGCAATTCTTTCCAGTTCTCATCTTTCCTAACATTTTTATACCAGTAATCTAACCCAACCTCGCCCAGAGCAACAACCTTCTCAATATTATTTTTAATAAATTCTATCGTCACTTCGATTCTTGCAGTATCGAGATTCCAAGGGTGAAGCCCCAGCGCTGGATAAATCCTCATCTTTCCAGTTTCATATTTTCGGCTCTCATACATCACCCAAAGGTTAGAATCATAATCTGAGCCTACGGCGATAACTGCGATAACACCTACTTCGGCAGCTCTTTTAATAGCATCCCCAAGATTCTCGACGTCTTCTAAATGTGCATGCGTATCTATTAGCTCCATAAGGCAAAGCACCTTGCCGAGAGCAAAACAATGTCCTTACTAAGGGCATCATATTTTTACAGCAAAATATACCTATATAGCTTAAGAGAGTTTAAAATATATTTAAAAGTTTTTACTTTGTTTCTACCGTGAAACTATCTACTTTCCTCTGCTAAAGATTTATATTAGTAAACAGTCTTTTCATCCAAAATCTATAAATGTAAAAGAGAGTTTGCTCGAGGGGGAAAAGAAATGTACAAAATAGTTGAGAAAAGAGAGATAGCTCCAAGAATTAAGCTTTTAAAAGTTTTTGCCTCAGAAATAGCTAAAAAAGCCCAGCCAGGGCAATTTGTCATTTTAAGAGTTGATGAAAGAGGCGAACGTTTTCCACTAACTCTTGCTGACTGGAATAAGGAGGATGGGACTATAACATTAGTCTTTCTTGAGGTTGGAGTTTCAACTAGAAAACTTGGGGAGCTAGGGAAGAACGAAGTGATTTTAGATATACTTGGGCCTCTTGGGAATCCTACCGAAGTGAGGAATTATGGAGTTGTATGTGTTGTGGGAGGCGGGGTTGGAATAGCGGCCGCTTACCCAGTTGCCCGAGCACTTAAGGAAGCTGGCAATAAAGTAGTCTCTATAATAGGCGCAAGAACCGCTGAGCTATTAATTTTTGAGGAGGAAATGATGATGTTCTCGGATGAATTTTATGTCTCTACAGATGACGGGACAAAAGGGTATAAAGGCTTCGTTAGTGATGTTCTTAAAATTCTGATTCAAAAAGGGCATAGATTCGATTTAATTTATGCTGTCGGACCAGCGGTAATGATGAGAGCTGTGGCTGAAGTTACAAGACCATGTAAAGTAAAGACGGTTGTCAGCCTAAATCCAATCATGGTTGATGCGATGGGAATGTGCGGCGCATGCAGGGTGACGGTTGGCGGCAAAACGAGGTTTGCATGCGTTGATGGCCCTGAATTTGATGCTCATGATGTGGATTTTGGGGAGCTAATAAGAAGACAGATGGCTTTTCTTTCAGAGGAAAAGATGGCTCTAGAATGTTGGGAAGCAAATAAAAGAAGTAAGGAGGCGTAGGTATGAGTAAATGGGATCGCTTAAAAGCTGTTCCAATGCCGAAGCAGCCGATACACATAAGGATACGCAACTTCGATGAAGTGGCTTTAGGTTATAATGAAGAGCAAGCTCTCATGGAGGCTGAGAGATGTTTACAATGTGCTAACCCACAGTGTGTTTTAGGATGCCCAGTTGAAATAGATATTCCAGGCTTCATTAAACTCCTCAGAGATGGGAATTTTAGAGAAGCTATACTAAAAATTAAGGAGAAGAATAATCTGCCAGCAATCTGCGGTAGAGTCTGTCCACAGGAAGATCAGTGTCAAAAGAATTGTCTATTAAGTAAGAGGGGCGATCCAGTACAGATTGGTAGACTTGAAAGGTTTTTAGCCGATTGGGAGCGAGAGCATGGGGTTGAAATTCCTGAGAAATTGCCATCAACTGGTAAACGCATAGCTGTTATAGGCGCTGGACCTGCAGGATTGACTGCTGCTGGAGATCTTGCTAAACTTGGCCACGAGATTGTAATTTTTGAGTCTTTACATGAGCCTGGGGGAGTTTTAACATATGGAATTCCAGAGTTCAGGCTTCCTAAACGCATTGTTCAAGCAGAAATAAATTACATAGAAAAACTTGGAGTTGTTATAAAGACGGATACCCTGATCGGCAGACTTTATACGATCCCAGAGCTTCTTAGAGACGAAGATTTTGACGCCGTATTTATTGGTACAGGCGCTGGCCCACCAATCTTTATGGGGATACGGGGAGAAAATCTTTCCGGAATCTACAGTGCGAATGAGTTTCTGATACGTGTAAACTTAATGAGGTCGTATCTCTTTCCGAAGTGGGATACGCCAATCAAAGTCGGGGATAAAGTAGCTGTTATTGGAGCTGGAAATGTGGCTATGGATGCCTCAAGATGTGCTCTGAGACTTGGCGCTAAAGAAGCCCACGTAGTTTATAGGCGATCGAGAGCTGAAATGCCAGCTAGAAAGGAGGAGGTGGAGAACGCGGAGGAGGAGGGCGTAATCTTTGATTTCTTAACTTTGCCAATCGCCTACTATGGCGATGAAAAAGGCTGGGTGAAGAGGATGGAATGCGTGAAAATGCAGCTCTCTGAGCCGGATGAGTCTGGAAGGCGTAGGCCAGCTCCAATAAAAGGTTCAAACTTCTTCATGGATATTGATACATCTATAGTTGCTATTGGCAGGAGACCCAATCCACTTATTCAGCAAACTACACCCGGTCTTAAAGTGGCGGAAGATGGAACAATAATTGTTGATGAAAAAATGCGGACAAGTATTGACGGCGTGTATGCTGGGGGAGACATAGTTACTGGTGAGGCAACTGTTATAAGCGCTATGGGCGCTGGAAAAAAAGCTGCTAAATCAATTCATGAATACCTAACTAAGAAGATTTAGTATCCTGCGCACAAAATAGAAGAGAGAGCAGATTTAAAAATCAACGTAGTTATATAAATTCCGAAATCTCGAAATTTAAATTTATTTTAATCCAACTTCTGGATACGAGTTCTCTAAGCGAACCCTAGCCAGAATAGATGCTTTTAGCCCACTAGATTGTCAGGAAAAAATTAATTTCATACTAGTCCATTTTCTGGCTTATCTAAATTGAAGAAAATTCACCTTTGTAGTTTTTTGATCAACTTTCCACCGCTATTATAAATTTCTATAGTTAGCGGCATTTGACCTATTGCAAAATGCGTTGCACATCCGAAGCATGGATCATAAGCTCTAAATGCCATCTCCACCATATTGAGTAAGCTCTCATCAACATATCCACCATGGATTAAGCCTTTAGCTGCATTACGTATCGACATATTTATTGATGGTGCATTATTAACAGTTGCGACAATCAAGTTCACATCTTTAACCAAGGCATTTTCGTCTAAGGAATAATGGTGTATTAGAGTCCCTCTAGCAGCCTCAACAACGCCGATTCCCTCCCCCGGCTCGCCGGGCTTATTACGCACATCTTTGCTCGTTATTTCTGGATCTCTTGTAAGCTCAACGGCTCGTTCGGCTGCGTATAGCAGCTCAATAAGTCTAGCCCAGTGATATGCTAACGTTGAATGCACTGGTTTTCCACCCAACGTCTTATACATAAGTTTGTATTCTTCTTGGGCAAGCGGAGACGCTAACCCTTCAGAAGCATTTAATCTACCAAGGGGGCCAACTCGGAATATTCCGCTGTCCGGTCCGTCAATAAAACCTTTCCAGCCAACCCTCTTTAAGTATGGAAATTTAACGTATGTCCATTCTTCAACGTGTTCCGCAATATGATCAAGGTAGTCTTTTGCATCGAATTTTTCGAATTCATTGCCACTTGAATCCACAACTCTTATTTTACCATCATAAAAGTTGAGCTTATTCTCTTTGTCAACTAAGCCCATGTAATAAGTGCGTAAGGAGTAAATGTCGCTTTTAATTAGATCCACGTATTCAGTGTTCTCTAAGACAATTTTATGGAAGAGTTCCAATGTGAACTTCGCAAATTCAACAGATGATGATGCCATCCTCTCGATCTCCTGCCTTTCCCCTTCACTTAATGGTTTAGATAAACCACCCGGCAGCCCGCAGACCGGATGCGTGGCTTTACCGCCTATGATCTCCACCATTCTCTGCCCATAAGCCCTATGTTTTATAACTTCTTTACTTACGTCTAAACCTACGCTTTCAATGACGCCCAGAATATTGCGCTTTTCAGGTGGAGATCTAGGGCCTACAATAAAGTCTGGCCCACCCAAATAGTAGAAGTGCAGTATGTGGTCGTAGATGATGTAGCCGCAATACATGAGCTCCCTAAGCTTTTTAGCCGGTTCAGGCGGTTCGACGTGAAAGGCCGCGTCTAGGGCTTTTGTTCCAGCCATATGATGGGCTACTGGACAGACGCCACAAATCCTGCTTGTTAATAATGGCATATCCTCGGCTTTTCTTCCAATACAGAACTTTTCAAAACCGCGAAGCTCCGGAATTTGCAGGTAGGCATTCTCCACCCCGCCAGATTCATCTAGGAATATAACTATTTTGCCATGCCCCTCAAGCCTTGTAATTGGATCTATAACTATCTTCCTCATTCGCGAACTACCCTCCCTTTGAGAATTGAGGCTGGCAGAGAATACATGTAAAAAGTTCCAACTGGATCCCTTATCTGATCAATCATTTTTTTAAATTCATCAACAGTATACTTTTCTTTCTCTTCATTCAAGCCCATTATAGATGCCAATGCGCTTATCATGGCTGCACCCTGTTCGGTTACGTTGGGGCATGGGCCTCCGCAACCTGTACAGGGCATGTCAGCTTTTAAACATCTAGCTCCGCATCCTCCTCTGGTTGCTGGACCCATGCATATTATACCTTGCTCAAGCAAGCATCTTTCAGGATCCGGAATCTTTTCGTGTACGCGGTATATGCGTAGGATTCTTTTATTTTCCTTCTTCTTTAGGCATTCATCACATACAGACTTTAATGGGGCAAGGACGGAACCTTTTGGTGGAAGTTCACCTCTAGCTATTGCTTCTAGTGCAAATATTGTTCGTTCGGTCGCTGGCGGGCAGCCCGGCACATAATAGTCAACCTCCACAACTTGATCTAGTGTTCTAACAGTATCATAGAATTCCGGAAGTTCCAGTACACCCTCTTTAACATGCACTTTTGACTTAGGCGTAGTGTTGCTTGGGTTAACTGTTGAAAATGTTTCAATGTAAACTTTTTTGAAGATTTCCTTTTTGTTATGAAGGTTCGCAAGCCCAGGGACTCCTCCAAGCTGGGCGCACGCTCCGTAAGCAATAAGTAACTTGGATTTTTGCCTCAGGAGTTTCGCCATATACTCCTGCTCGCTGTTGCGTATACCACCGTTAAAGAAGCATACATCTATATGCTCGTCCGGCATTTCCTCAACATTTTTATATTTTATATCTATGGCAACAGGCCAGAAAATGACATCCGCAATTTGCACAACATCAAGTATCCTTTCGTTTATGTCAAGTACCGCTATCTCGCATCCTCCGCAGCTTGCAGCCCAGTAGAAGGCAAACTTCTTCTTTTCGACCAAATATCATCCCTTGAATTCTTTACTTTATATTTCAGTTTAAAAGCTTATAGGTTTTCCCAGAAATGGTAAAGTTCCTTTAAGAGGTTGGTGAAGCCTTTAATCCTTTCGTTCTCAATCATAGAGTATTAGGTTGCGTTGGAAATGATGAAAACGGTAAGAAGAGAGTTAAAAGAGTGGTTATCAAATGTGGAGAGGATTGTTATAGCAGGTATTGGGAACCCGATTCGCATGGATGATTATGTTGGGGTAAAGGTGATCAATGACTTGCGCGGAAGAGTTTCTAATAAAGTTCTCTTAATCGAATGTGAAACTGTTCCGGAAAT
>JAGTRG010000010.1 GCA_018396435.1 Candidatus Bathyarchaeota archaeon | reverse complement strand
AGTGCTATCGATGATAAGCAAGGATGTTGGCGCTGGGAAAGCATTTGGGCTGCATGAGCTTTTAGATCAGATTGGCGCGATAATTGGTCCGGCTATGGTGGCCACTTTGATGCTGATAAGCGCTAATAATTACGTATTCACCTTCACGTTTCTCTTTGTACCATTCTTCATTCTTCTGATCGTGCTAGCTTACACCTACAAGGGAATAGGCTCAAGAGTAGAGGTTATAGAAAAGCAAAGGGTTGAGGTAAAAAGCGCTCTTGGAAAAAATTTCTACATTTATACTCTAGCTGTTTTATTGAACACAATGGGGCTTATTCCATACACGATAATATTGGCTAAGGCCTCAAACATTTTACAGCCATATGGGGAGCAATGGATTGTGCCTCTTATATACATGCTTATTCAGGGAATAGATGCTCCCGCCGCCTTAATCTTCGGGTACGTTTACGACAAGGTTGGAATAAAAATTCTTGCAGCGCCATTTTTAATCTCCATTGTCCCATCCCTACTTACTTTTTCTAACAATGATCTATCATCCTTATGGGTTTCAGCCCTCTTCTTCGGTTTAGTTCTCGGAATGCAAGAGTCCATCTATCGGGCCGCTGTTTCAGATTTTACCCCCATATCTTCAAGAGGGACCGCTTACGGCATCTTTAACACTATATACGGCGTCGGCTTTCTTGCCAGCGGCTCACTTTACGGATTATTAATAGCTTTAAATGTTCCATTCGCATCTTTAGCATGTTACGCTGTGACAACTCAGATTTTAGCAACTTTTCTCTTGTTGCGCAGCATTGTGGGAATCAAACCATCTAATTAACATCCCCAGCCGTTCTTAGATTCAATCGCATTTATCTTCTTATTTAATTATGTCTGTTCTTTATCAAAATACCATTAATTATATATAGCAGAATAATGTATTATGAGAACAATGAGATGAACAAAATGAGAGATCCAAACCCTGAAAAACGTGGAAAAAGAACACGAGTTGAATTCGGAGCGATCTCCATCCCCATGCCCGTTCTTGAGGAAATCGATAAACTTATTAAAGAGTACGGCTACTGGCCAAGCCGCTCCTCATTCGCCCGAGAAGCATGCATTGAGAAAATCGAGCGGGAACGTCTAAAAAAGATCAAAGAGAAATAAGCTAGTAATTGATCTTCTTCTCCACCCACCTATATTTTCTAGCATATATGCATCGTTGAGGATAAAATATCATACTTGTGAATCTATGCCAGATTTATTTCACTTTAACAAATGTTTTACGAAAAACCTATCATTTCTTTCTTTTTTCCTCTAATTCTCGCTGCATTTTTTCGCATCGCTCATACCATAATATTTCATATTCACTTTGAGGTACAACCCTATTTTTTAGGTCGGCTATCGTGCGTATCCCCTCACTCTTACACCATTCTACGCAGATTTCATAGGCATCCCAATCGAGCTCCTCATCCTCCCAGTAAACTGGAACCTCCGAGAATCCGCAGAGAAAAGCTGCGAAAGCCCTTGTGTGCCCATCCACAAAAATAATGTCGCCCCCGAGCTTCTTAATTGGTATAGGCTCTATCGATTCGGGGTTATTGGCATCAAATGCTTTCATAACCTCAGATAATTTTTCAGAGCAAATATATAGCTGGCTTGGTTGTATCTCGCTCAATTTCATCATGAATACTTTTTTGTTCAATAAAATCACAAGATATCATATGAAATCTTGCACTTTTAATTTTTTGTAAAGACGCTGCTATTATTGTAAAGTAGCAAAATTAGTGTCCGTCAAGACAACGATACACATAATTATTTAAAAAGTATATAGGTAACTCTATAATTAAACTTCAGAAGAGACGTGTTGAAAAACACATAAGCCGGTAATAGCCCATGAGCAGCAAAAATAAAGCAATAACTCTTGGCTTCGTCTTCGTCTTTTTCCTTGCCTTAGCATACTTTGAAAATACCCTTTTCCTAGGATACTCGAGCAATATTTTTGCAAACCCGCCCCTTGCCATCGCCGTGATTTTCATGCACAACGTTATCGTGGTTTCACTCATAATTATTGGAATGAGTTTCTATGTTGAGTTTGTCCCAGCGTTCCTCCCGAAGAGAAAGGTGGATTACGTTGTGCTTGATCACCCCCGCATCTTCGCAGCCATATTCACGGTGATAATTCTCGTGATAAGCATCTTAAGAATCTATCAACATATCTATGGACGTATTGTGTTTGATGTGGTTGAAATAATTATGCTGGTCAGCCTGCCGCATGGGATTGTTGAAGCATACGGCATATACAAGGCCATACATGTAACCCTAGCAAATAGCTTAACGAATAAAGCGCTAGCCAAAATTTGCTTGATTTTTCTCTTGGCAGCCATTCTTGAAGTGGGGTTCGTTCAGATTTTAAGATTTTTTGCAGTATAGATATGGGAAGCATGCTGCTTTGAAGAGTTGATTTCTTCTTAATTGTTTTTTGTTATGGGAGGTTTTCAGTTATAATGGCGACTTCCTTCAGGCTCTCATCCGCCTTTATTTTTCTTATCGCTTCAATAATGCCCTTTATCCATGCTTCAACGAGTTTTTCGCCCTTTTCTCTGGTTGCCTTCGTCGGATCCCCCACGTATCCTTCCGGGCAATATATGACCCAGTCGAATGGCGTGATGATGGGGGTTCCCTCTAAAGGTTTGGGTTTTGTTTTAGCGATTTTAGCCCGTTCCATCCGGCAGAGGCTTGGATATAGATAAAGCATGAAGCTTGTTTCTATTTCGCAGGCATGACCAATCTCGCTGGTTTCCCTAATTTTAGGCAGAATTTCCCATTCGAACGCCCAAGGTTCAGCCAGTATGTAGAGAGAGTAATCGGTTTTTCTTGTAAGTCTGCTGGTGGCGAAGAGCCTTAAGATATTTGTATTTCCCCCATGGCCGTTTATTATCAAGATTTTCTTAAAACCGTTTCTAGAGATTTCTTCGCAGATATTTTCTAAAAAGTTTAAGAGAACATCTTCCCTTATGTTTATGGCTCCTGGAAATTGACGCATATCCGCCACATAGCTATAGAATAGCGGAGGGAGCACTATACATGGCTCCTTTTCAGCAGCCCTTAATGCAACCTCATAGGCTACCAGTCCATCTGTTCCGAGGGGAAGATGAGGTCCATGTTTCTCCAGCGAGCCTATTGGAACGACCGCAACGATGTCACCCCTCTTGGCAAGATCAGATAGTTCATCCGCTGTGAGCTCCTCCCATCTCATGCTGATCACTCCCATATTATTTCAAGCCTAGAAATCTAAGCGCGTTTTCACCCATTATTTTGTTGATGACGTCCCTTGAGGCGCCTATAACCTGTCTCAAAATAGATGTGTCCCTTGCGATATGGAGCCTTCCATGCTCCAGACCACCGGCAACGCAATCAGTGCCGAAAAGCATATGGTCTTCCGCTCCGTAGGCTATAAGTTTTTGAAGGGAATCTTTCCTATACATCAATGGTGTGCCAGGGGTTATATCTATAAACATTTGCATTCCCTTTTCACTGCCCCCAATCTCTTCAAGGGACGCTCTAAACCTCCCCCATAAAGCTAGGCATTCATCAACCCAGGGCCAGCTTATATGCGCCAAGGCGAATCTGAGATTTGGAAAGCTTAGAAGAACCTCATAGTTTACTGGTCTGCAGAATCTTGACGAATCCTTAAAGCCGAACAGTATGCCGGAGTGAAAGATTACTGGAATGCCGAGAGCCTCGATCCTTTCATAGATTGGATACATAAACTCATCATATGGGTACCAGTGGTCTGGGATCATCTTGACGCCTCTGATCTCCTTTGATGAAACTGCCCACTCTAAAATTTGAACGGCGTTTTTCAGTCTAGGCTCAAGCCAGACAAAACCGATAATTCTGTCCGGCGCCTCCTTCTGAAGCCTAGATATGAACTCCACAGACTCTTTCTGCTTCTCAGATGTCACATCGGAATAGCTGAACTCTAGATGCCTAGTTATGCCAGCAACGGTTTTGGGAATTATCCTATCGCTGGGAACCGAAACTGGGTATGGTGAGAAGATCACCGCCTTATCTATTCCAGCCCTATCCATCCCCTTAATAACAGCATCAACCGTTTCCGAACCCAAACTATGAATATGGCAATCAACAATCGTCATACAGATGCACCTAAAACTATATAAGCTAACATATGATAAAACTTTTGTAGCCGCCACCCAAGAGACAGCGAAGTTAAATTTAACTAAGCGCGGAATACGCCAGAACAGTTTAAGAAAAGATAAAATTATTAAAGACTAAATAAACACAATCTTAAAGATATAAACATTAAGAAAGGACCTTGGGCGGGCCGGTAGTCTAGCGTGGTTAGGACATCCCTCCTCTAGGAACCTAAAGCAGCCCTTACGAGGCTGAGGTCGCCGGTTCAAGTCCGGCCCGGCCCACTGAACTTTCTCTTTTTCCAAAAGAAACCTTCACTAAGAGAAAACAATGTTTGGGGTTGTTCTTGGGTTGATTTCTTGTTCTGAGCTTGAAATTGTGTTTGAATCGGCTCGGTTTGTGCGGTTGGTATTATTATTGGGACGGTCCCCGGATGGTCCTCTAAACATTGTTGGGACGGTCCTAACAGGAGGCTTGTTAAATTATCGTTTAGGCCCATCTTTGCGGCTTTTGCTTTAGCCCTTAGCAGCTCAGCTACTTTTTAGGCATATGCCTGTCATTCAAGGTTTAGGCATTTTCTTTTTCATCCTCCTTTTTACGTTTATTATTTTGTTGTTTCAGGTTTTAAATGGCAGTATAGATTTTTTGTAGAAATATTTGTTATTCCGAACGGCTATATTTCTGGTCATTGATATATAGGGCCTATATTTTTGCACGTCTAAAGCTAATATTTAAAAGACTAAAGATTCACGATAAATTATTTGTAAAGAGAAAATGCGAAAATACAAAGTAGTTGATATATCCGAGAAGCAGTTGGAAGAAATTATTAGAAAGATTCCGGAGTTAATTGAGGAGGGCCTTCGTTACCATCAACAAAAACTACATAGGAACCTAAACCGCCCTTATCGGGTGGTAATATGCAACAAACACTCAAAAAACTCATGAAGGAAACATTAGCACCAATCAAAACAACAAAATCCCCAACCTCAAAACCTGGAAAGACACCGTCCAATACTGAGACACCGAGGGAAAGACACCTAACCCTTTCAGCTGACAAAACAGACAAAGCAGGCCCTCAAACTGCAAATAAGAAAGAGCGCAAAAGCCCAAATAAACCTCTACCAGAAAAGCACAATTTAATACTCAGAGGGAGTAAAGTAAAAGTGAAAACACACCAACTAAAGAAGGGAAACTTTTGACCGAATACCTAATAGGCACAGGTGGATGGGCATACTTCCAAATCCCAGGAATACACCCTTTAGTAGCTTATTCTAAAGCCTTCAACTTTGTAGAGGTAAACTCCACCTTCTATGAGTTGCCCTCTCTAAAAGAAGTTGAAATATGGCGCAAACTCGTCCCGCCAAACTTTCAATTTACCGTGAGAGCGAACAAAACAATTACACACAAACAAATGCTTCAACCAACACAAGAAACCTTCAAAACCTTTGAAAAAATGAGGCAAATATGCACAATTCTGAAAGCTCCAGTCATGCACCTTCAAACTCCACCAAAATTCACTTTTAATGAAAACAACATCAAACATTTTAGAGATTTACTAACTTCCATTAACCTTGGAAAACTAAGGCTTGCTCTCGAAATCAGAGGAATACCACATTCAAAACTGCCCTTACAGCTCGTAAAAACCATGCAAGACCATAATATAATTCACTGCGTTGACCTTTCAAAAGGCGAAACACCCGCCTATGAATCAGACATACTTTACTCAAGGCTATTTGGTAAAGGGCAACACAACATCTACCAGCCAACTGACGAAGAGCTGGTCGAAATCGACAAAAAAGCCACAAGCGTCTCTTCCCAAAAAATAATCTTAAGCTTCCATTTCGTCAGAATGTATAAAGACGCTGCAAGACTCAAAATATACAAGGAAACAGGCAAGTTTCCCCAAGTCACAAAACACATAGGTATCGCCTCATTAGAAGACATGTTAAAAGAAGACGCCCAATTTCCAACAACAAAACAGGCTTTAATACAACATCAAGGATGGAAACTCTTCGATTTAACGCAAGACAAAAGAATACACGCGGCCCAGATTCTCCAAAAACTCCCAGAAAAAACATACAATAACGTCAGCGAAGTAATAGAAGCATTACAATCCACAATAAGGTGACACCGTTGAACACGTTTTCTGACAAAATTTTTCTGGGCACATCCGGATGGAGCTACAGAGACTGGATAGGACCATTCTATACGAAAAAAGACAAAAGTCTACTCAAAGCCTATTCAAAAGTTTTCAGAACAGTCGAAATTGACTCCACATTCTACCGATATCCAACCAAAGGAACAGTTATGGGCTGGGTAAAATACTCACCAGAAGACTTCATATACACGGCAAAGCTGCCAAAATTAATCACCCACACAAAAAAACTCGATATAAACGAAGGCATAGAAGAAGATCTCCAGAAATTCATAGAGCTTATGGAGCCTTTATATTTAAGCGGGAAACTCGGCTGCATACTCATCCAACTTCCACCTAAATTTGATTACAAACCACAGCAAATAGAAGAATTCTTCAAAATATTGCCCGCGCAAGTTAAATGGGCAGTTGAGTTCAGAGACCCTTCATGGCTGAAAGAAGAAACATTTGAACTACTTGAAAAATACCACATAGCATACACCATAGTCGATGAACCTTTGCTGCCGCCTGAAGTACACATAACATCAAACATAGCCTATTTCCGATGGCACGGCCACGGAGCAAGACCATGGTACAACTACAGATACCGCCAAGAAGAACTCGAACCATGGGCTCCCAAAATAAAGGAGGCAGCTGAAAAAGTCAATACCGTGTACGGATACTTCAACAACCATTATCACGGATACGCCGTTGAAAACTGCCTCCAAATCCTAGAAATGCTTGGCCCCCTCACACCCGAGCAAGAAGAAGCAAAAACCACCATTAAAAAATACTTCAAAACAACAACAAAAACAAAAGAGGCAAAACTTGAGGCTTTTGTCGAACCATCAGAACTAAACTTTGAGACCTTAATACGGTATTTCATGGACGAAGCAAGAATCAAAAGAGCCCAGCAAATCAAAGACAATGAAGTAACCATCCAGCAAGAAACACCTAACGAAATAAGAGCTACAGTAAAAGAATATCATATAGTCATAGACCATAAAAATCGCATCGTAATGCATGATTGCGCCGACTGGAGTAAAACACTACCCAACAAAAGGCTCTGCAAACATATGGGCAAACTCTTACTGTCCCTTGACAGGGGAAAAGCCACAACAATTCTAAGGCAAATATTTTTGAACAAAGAATCTTGGGAATTTAAACCATACACGGAACAATAGCAAGCGTGTAAAGAACACTCGAACCTCTACGCATGGAACTACAAAAGGAAAAGGAGAAAATTATGGTTTATTTAACGTTATTAGCAGCTGTTTTGCTCTCTAACGCTCTGCTCTTCAAGTCACTTATCCACGCCGGGTTAAAGTAGTTTCTCATGAAGATGCTTGCAGATATTCTCCCCTGCAGAAAGTCTATCTCCGACTCCCTCAAATTATTTCGTCATAAAAGTTGCATAACAATCCCTCAGATCCGGCATCCTTGCAGGAATTTTCCTTCTCTTCAGCCTAAGCTGAATCGTGTTCCTGTTTGTTATCATACCCTTTTCTGCAACAGCCCTCATAACCTCTTCTGGAACAAAACTATGGGAAATCACCTACTTCTGCAGATTCCTAGACGAAACCTACACGCCCAAAAATAATCACAGTATCCCAACGGGAAAAACTGCCAGAAAAAGCACTAATGAAACAACGACAACAATTCGCCAAATTCATTGAACTACTAAATGAATTAAAAGTAAAAGAAAAAATCTCCGCCGAAAAATGGAGGACATATTCTGAACAATGGCAAAAGAAACCAGAAACCAGACGAGAACTAACTGATAAACTCCAACGGTTAAAGTGAACAAAACAATCCCAATGATTTCTAAAACTGGAAAATTCATTATTTCAATAATGACAAAGAGAAGAAACTGGACTAGTTACTTTTGCAAATGCAAAAATAATAACCTGCCCAACTTTCCTAAAGCAGATACTCCGTTGAACTCAATTCATGTACATATAAAACTTTAAAGCATGGTTGCATGATCCAGAGTCTTCCTGCGCCAAACATTTAACAACAATAAAAGTTGTTTTATTTTATGGAAAAATATAAAGATAAAGAAAACCACAATGAAAAGTGAGGTGAAGCATTATGGTGGTTGATGGCGTCTACGAAATTACGATGCAGACCCCAATGGGAAAACATAGGGGTAAATTAACGCTTAAGACATCCGGCAATGTTTTAACAGGCACAAATGAGACACCGCTGGGTACGATGAGTTTTACAGGCACAGTAGAGGATGATAAGATTCAGTGGACGGAGCGTATAGAAACTCCGATGGGTTCGGTAACTATAACTTGTAAGGGCATGGTAGAGGGTGACAAAATATCGGGGCAAGTAATCACGCCATTTGGCAACATACCCTTCGAGGGCGAGCGGAAGAGTGGTGAGTAAAAGAAACTGTAAATTAGCGCGTCGCTTTCTAACGCGCTAAATCATCTATGTGCCCACATTTCTTGGAGGTTATCATTTTGGGAAGATTTAGGGTTGCGATAACCGATTCGGATTATGGTTCTCATGAGGTTGAGGAGGAGGTTTTATCTAGCATAGGCGCTGATCTTATTAAGTTTCAATGTAGAACTGAGGATGATGTTATTCAATGCTGCAGCGACGTTGATGGATTATTGAATCAGTACGCTCCGATAACTAGAAGGGTCATTGAGGTCCTTCAGAAGGCGAAGATAATCGTTCGATATGGAGTTGGGGTTGATAACATAGATGTTGACGCGGCCACGGAGAAGGGAATATTTGTCGCAAACGTCATATACGATGTTACCGATGTTGCGGATCATGCCCTTAGCCTAATTTTATCATTAGCTAGGAAAATTGTTTGGGCTGATCGTAATGTGAAGGAGAATAAATGGGATTGGAAGGCTGTTCAGCCGATATCTAGGCTGAAGGATAAAACCGTTGGCATAATAGGTTTCGGCAGGATTGGGAGAAAGGTTGCGCAGAGACTTAGAGGTTTCGAAGTTAAAATAGTGGCCTACGACCCCTACGTTCTAGGAGAAGCGTTCAGAGAATATGGCGTTGAAAAAGTCGACTTTGAAACTCTAATCAAGGAATCGGACATAATTACAATTCACATACCGCTCACTAATGAAACGAGACATATGATAGGTTGGAAGGAGCTTAGAAGCATGAAGCGGGAGGCCATCCTGATTAATGTTTCCAGGGGCGGCATAATCGATGAGAAAGCGCTGTGCAAAGCCCTTGAGGAGAGGTGGATAGCAGGAGCAGGTCTAGATGTTCTGGAGGAGGAACCTCCGGCTAAAGATAATCCGCTGCTGAGGTTAGACAATGTAGTAATTACGCCTCATATGGCCTGGTACTCAAACAGGTCGCTGTATGAGATACGTAGAAAAGCCGCTGAAGAGGTTGCCAGAGCCCTAAGCGGTCAGATCCCGGTAAACCTAGTGAATAGGGATGTGCTTAAGAAACTGAATTTTTAACGAAGGATCTCCTATAAACAAGATGCACGTAAAAAGCCATGCCTAAAAGCCCGGTCCATATGCAAAAGCTGTGGATTTCCAGCATTAATGCGGGCTTATAAAATGGGTTGAACATTAATGGGTAGAGCGGCTTTGTATTATTATTTAAAGGCGAGTCCAGGAGAACATGCAGCACTGTGCCGGATATTCCGGCAACAATGAAATCCTTGATATTTGCCATGCGCTCCCCTTCCAGGAGGAAAATTTTGAAAAAGCCTTGAAAGATTCCCCTCATGAAAAACATTATGCAACCTAGGGCTAAACCTAGAATTGATGCGAAGAGAAAAGTGTGCAGATACCCATGTAACGGATAATTAAGTCCAAAAACAAGAACAATGAACGGCTCAATATCCACAATAATATTGGCCAGAAAAAATGTTGGTGCATGCATATGTTCTCGAAGCGGAAGCCCGAAGCATAAGGCCGGTCCAAGATGAAAAGGTGTGAACGGCAACTTTCAATTAGCTCCAAACTCAGTATTTTCTTCGCTGTATTTACACCAAAAATACGCTGCTTTTTCATTTAAGTTTAGCGCCTTTTCCTCTTAGCAAGCAGCAATATAAGCTCTACGGCGGCAACAGTGGTCGCCGCAAATGTTGCTGCCTGAAAAGCCGCCAGTTGATTTTTTAGGCTCTCTGTTTCAGTCCTTAAAGATTCTGCGAGCTCCTTGACTTCCGCCTCCAATTCCTTCATAGCCCTCCATCTCCCTAAGCCCTCGAAAAGCTGTTTAGCATTATACCGGAACATTTGCGTTAAATTCCCGGTTCCGGGGATTGCTCCAGGAAAGTTTGTTAGAACAACGTGTACTGCTCCAACCTCGGAGGCTATTGAAGCCCCAAATTCAGCGCTTAACTGAAGATTATCGATTATCAATGCAGCGCTTTCATTACGCGCTTTATCAATGATATTGGCTATATCGCCGGCTGAGAGGGTTTCAGGCGGATTATATGTTGCGACAACTTTAAATCCGACCCATTCAACAAATGTTTTTTGCCAATTCATGCATATTACGCTGACTTTCTCAACGCCTAAGGATTGGGCTTCACTTCTTATCTCATTTGCCACATAATCCACAGCGTCAAGCATGCTTGATACTTTGCTGCTGAAATCCTTTGAGAGCGCTATGCTGAGGTTTCCGCCAATTATTTTTATGCAGCTTTTTGCACCCGTAGGCGTATTGTATGTTCCGGGAACCCTAACTTGCATCAGATTTTCGTTACCAGCAGCCTCAATTAGGTTTCTAAGCCAAGGTTTCTCCCCTGGTATGTCATGGTAGAATAATATTTTTGCATTGCTTAGGGCGTATATGTCGCTTGGCTTTATATCGTAGTCGGCTGGGCAAAGGCTAGGGTTCACTAGGACAATAATGTCCACATCCTCGCCGGCTATCTCCTTAACTATCGAACCTAGAACGTTTGTTGTGCACACTATTATCGGCTTCTCACCTTCTTCAGCGGCTGCAGATGGCAATATGGCGCTTAAGATTAAGAGCGCTGCCAAAAGCATTGTTGCCTCATTACCCCTCATTTCTCCACCTCCTTCTCCTTTTAGGCGAAAGGATAACTGAGACTGCGAATATTAGGGTTGAAATGAGGGCTATGCATGAGCCTACGGGTATGTCGAAAATTAGAGATGTGAAGAAGCCGGCTATACATGATGCGGCCCCTATGATCGGTGAAAGAAAAATAATTTTCCTCATGTCGTGCAAATATTGAAGAGCTGATGATGCAGGGTTGAAAAGGAGTGCGTAAACGAGCAATCCGCCTACGAGCTTCAATGATAAAGCCACGGTTATCCCGGCTAAGAAAATCATGAAGTACACGAATATCTTAGTGTTTACTCCATCAGCCTCAGCCATCTTCCTATCGAACATTATTGTGAAAAGCTCTTTCCAGAATAGGTAGATTAGGGCAAGGGTTATGGAGCATAACGCTATCAAGTAAACTAGGTCTCTATTTGTTATGGACACTATGCTTCCCCAAAGAACGCTTGCAACCTCGCTTGAAAGCCCAATCTGAGGTGAAAACGTTAAGAAGATGAATGCTAAAGCCATGTTGAGCGAGAACGCTATGCTTGTTATTGTGTCGATGGGCAGGCGGGCTTTATCAGCAGCCGGACCTATGAAGACAGCAGTGACCGCTGAGAAAACTATGGCGGTTAACAGGGGGTCAACGGATAAGGCTACGCCTAAAGCTGCGCCTGCAAATGCGCTATGCGACATTGAATAGCCTATGGTTGAAAGCCTCATCTTCACAACGAACACGCCTATTAAGCCGCCGAGCAAGCCTATGAATACGCAGCCTAAAAGCGCCCTTTGAAAAATCGCATACTCAAGATATATCATCCATTATGCCTCCAGAAATCCGAGAAATTCCATTTTTCAATCAGCGCCAGCGCCTCCCTAGGTTCGCAGTCAGCAATTATCCTACCGCTATTCATGACTATTGCCCTGCTGCATGATTCCGCCATCTGACGCAGATCATGGGTGACTATTATCGTGGTTAAATTATGTTCACTACTTATCTGGGCTATTAATTTAGAAATTTTACCACGTGATTCAGGATCAAGGTTGCTGAACGGTTCGTCCAGCAAGAGAATTTTCGGCTCCTTAGCTATGGCTCTGGCAATCATAACTTTCTGCTGCTGTCCACCGGAAAGCTTCCCAATCGGCTTGTTGGCCAAATCCTCGATCTCTAGAAGCCTCATGGCTTCAATCGCTTTCTCTTTATCCTCCTTACTGGGCATGCCTATAACCCCGATCTTACCATATCTGCCCATTAAAACAACATCTAGGGCAGCGTAGGGCTCTCCAGGATCAACCATAAAGTCCTGCGGCACATAACCTATTTGACACCTAACCTCCCTTCCATACTTCTGCACATCTAAGTTTAGAACCGAAATATGCCCCTTAAATATCGGCAGTAAACCATTTATAGTCTCAAGGAGGGTGGTTTTTCCAGCGGCATTAGGCCCTATAACATAAGCAAACTCGCCCCCCTCAAAAGCGAGATTAACATCCCTAATCGCGGGCCTCTTCTCGCCCTCGTACACTGTTGAAACATCCCTAAGTTCGATTATCGGTTCCATCCTGCTCAGTCACCGCTTTAAACACTTACCTTCCATGATGTTACTAAAAAGTTATAATGTAACACAAACTTAAAAATTTAACCCCCTAAGGGCATATTCAAGCGCGTCCATGATGATTCTGACATGCTTTAAATGCTATAATTTTTGCGTGTTTAATTCGAAAATTTTAACTGCTTCTGAGAAAGAGGAAAAGATTCTGTTCTTAATGCGCTTCTTACCAGCCATCCTGAACCTACACCCTCACGCTGGTATGCTAAGACCAATATAATAAGCGAGACTGATATAACCGTGAAACTTTACTGACCAAACAGCCTAGGGGTTCTCTTAAAACTCTTTACATTGGGTTTTAGGAATTAAAAAATTTTAACTATAACCATGCCCCAAATTATCTTTGGTGTCTAAATGCAAGATAAAGCTGGCGTTGTACGTTTTAGCATTTCACTTCCACCAGCACTCGTTGAAGAATTTGACAGCGCCTGGAAGAGCATGAATTATGAAAACCGTTCTAAAGCCGTTCATGACGCTATGCGAACCTTTATAAGCGAATTTAAATGGACACGCGGGGAAACGGAGCAGATGGCCGGGGCGATACTCATCTTATACTATTTAGATAAGCCCAACCTACTAGAGAAGATCATGGAAATCCAGCATAAATTCAGAAATATAATATCATCAACGACGCACATACATCTAGAAGAGGATAAATGCCTAGAGATGATCGCAGTTAACGGTAAAGCTGGCGAAATAAGAAATCTAGCGCAGGAGTTAATGCCTAAGAAAGGCGTTAAGCAAGTTAAAATTGCTGTGGTATCGCCCTAACAGAATCCCTCCATATTTCTTCTCCAAGCGGTATATAACGCTTAAATACGACTATTCGTAATTCTGTTTTAGAAAAATCGTAAAAAGAGAGGCGAAGCATTGCCATCGAAAGTTTCCGATGTAATTGAGGAGTATCTTGAGGTCATCTATAGGCTTCAGGAGCAGAGAGGCGTAGCCAGAACAAGCGACCTAGTTAGGATTTTAAGCGTTGCACCCGGAACCGTAACTAACACGATTGAGAGACTTGAGAAGAATCTTCTGATAACTCATGCGCCTTACAAGGGAGTGCAGTTGACGGAGAAGGGATTTAAAATAGCTATGGGTGTCATTAGGAAACATAGGTTACTTGAGTGCCTCCTTGCAGATTTCTTAGGAATCGAATGGTATGAGGCGCATGATGCGGCTTGTCAGCTTGAGCATTGGATATCGGAGGAGATTGCGGGAAAAATTGAGGTGGCTCTTGGCTATCCGAAAACCTGTCCGCATGGGAATCCGATTCCAACAGAGCGTGGCGAAATATTTGAGGAGGAAACGCAATCTCTCATCGAACTGAATATTGGAGATGGGGGGATAATTACAAAGATTACTGACGAAGGAAGCTCCCTTCTGCAGTACTTCAGCATGATTGGCATAAAACCGAAAAAACGCATTGATGTGATTGATAAGGCCCCCTTCAATGGTCCAGTAACTATTAAAGTAGATAGAAGAAGCCAAGCCTTAAGCCGTGATTTAGCCTCGCTTGTGAGGGTTCGCAAAATTTAATGTTGACTTTAGAGGTGGTTGAGATGGAGCTGCCGCTCACAGCGTTGAGAGAAGGTGAAAGCGGGGTAATCACATCAATAAGAGCCGGCTTTGGATGGGGAAAAGGCGGAGGTTACGGGCTTCAAAAGAGACTTATGGACATGGGCTTAACACCCGGCACAAAGATAACTGTTGTTAAGTCGGCGCCCTTTCACGGACCGATTGAAATTAATGTGAGAGGCTACCGGCTGGCAATCGGCAGAGGGATGGCTGAAAAGATTCTAGTAGAGGTTCAAAAGTGACAGAAAAAAAGCTGAAGATCGCATTAGCGGGAAACGCGAATGTTGGCAAGTCTGTAATATTTAATCAGCTGACTGGTTTGCATCAGCACATTGGAAACTGGCCCGGTAAGACTGTTGAAAAGGCTGAGGGCACTCTTCACTTTAAGGGCTATACCGTAGATATTATTGATTTACCAGGAATCTACTCGCTATCAACCTTCTCGCTGGAGGAAATTGTTTCTAGAGAGTACATAGTTGATGAGAAACCAGATCTGGTCATAAACGTTGTAGATGCGTCTGCCCTTGAGAGAAACCTTTTCTTCACCCTACAGTTACTGGAGCTTGAAACCCCGCTTATTATAGCCCTAAATCAAATCGATATGGCTGAGAAGAAAGGGATAAAAATAGACCTTAAAAGGCTTGAAGAAAAACTTGGAGTGAGCGTTGTCCCAACAATCGCCATAAAAGGGAAAGGAATATACGAGCTGCTTGAAAAAGCCGTTGAAGTCATTGAGAAAGGTGCAGCGAAGCCGTCGGTGATAAGTTATGGTGAAGAAATCGAGGAAAGAATTCGCCGGCTAACGGAGGCTCTAGGAAAAATACGGCTTAAATATCCAGCCAGATGGACGGTAATAAAACTTCTAGAGGGCGATGAGCAAGTTAAGAAGGAAATATACGACTTAAGCCCTGAAATTCTGCAGACGGCTGAAAACCTCGCTAGGGAAATTGAGGAGATTCACGGTCACCCCTGCCCAACAGTGGTTGTATCTGAACGTTATGAGGTTGCTGGCAAAATTGCGAGGGAAGTTCAGCGGATTCTGCCAAGAATAAAGCCCCAGTTAGGCGAGAGGCTGCATGAAGTGACAACCCATAGGGTTCTAGGCTATCCAATAATGATCCTGATTGTTCTTGGAATTTTCAACGTAATCTTCGTGTTCGGAGGTTACATGTCGGAATTTCTTAATGGCCTACTCTACGGGTATGAACCGCTTTTTGAACAACTTTTTGGATTAAACCCGCTTAAGGAGATAATTTGGGGCGGGATTATAGAGGGCGTAATAGCCAACATTACCATCGCCCTGCCATATATAATCCCATTTTACCTAATTTTATATATTCTTGAAGATTCAGGCTACCTTGCCCGAGCAGCCTTTCTAACAGACACCTTAATGCATAAAATGGGCTTACATGGTAAAGCCTTCATCCCCCTGATGCTTGGTTACGGATGTAATGTTCCCGCATGCCTAGGATGCAGAATAATGGAGACGGAAAGAGAGAGGCTTCTCACAGGCTTCGTCGTCACACTAATACCGTGCGCTGCAAGA
This sequence comes from Candidatus Bathyarchaeota archaeon, assembly GCA_018396435.1. Lineage (GTDB taxonomy): Archaea > Thermoproteota > Bathyarchaeia > Bathyarchaeales > DTEX01 > DTEX01. The sequence continues at coordinate 18,741 of JAGTRG010000010.1, read as the reverse complement.
ACAATTGTAATACTTGGGCTTGTTGGAAGCTTTCTCGGGTTTTACTGGGCATTAACGCTGTACGTCATTGACCTTATAATAGTTTTCCTGCTGGGGGAGCTAGCGTTTAAAGTCCTTCCCGGGGAGCCAACGGCCTTAATAATGGAGATGCCGGATTATAGGCTTCCGCATTTTAAAACCGTAATTAAGCAAACATGGTTTAGACTTGAGGAATTTCTCAAAATATCCTTCCCACTTATAATTGTAAGCGGACTAATAATTAAGCTCGCGGAAATTTTTAATCTTTTAGAGCCAATTTCAAGATTTCTAAATCCTGTAACGGTCACTTGGCTTGGGCTGCCTGAAATCACCGGTGTAACATTAATATTCGGAATATTGAGAAAAGAACTTACGCTGGTAATTCTTGCAACGTTACTTGGAACAACAAATTTTCAAGAGGTCTTAACGCCGTTACAAATTTTCGTCTTCACTTTAGTGGTGATGCTTTATGTGCCATGCGTAGCAACCATAGCGGCATGCTCAAAAGAGTTTGGACGGAAAAAAGCCGCAATGATATCTTTGCTTGAGATAATACTCGCGATCAGCGTGGGCGGATTAGCCTATAGAATTTTAGCGACATTAAATTTATTAGAGCATTAAGTAACAGAAGTTTAAGTTTGTAGCGCTTGCGGTGGCAGATGTAAACAGCGATTGTTTGCCTGATTTAGATATAAGATATAGGGGAAAATGGGAAGTTCAGATATTAAAACAAGGCTTCACGCTTGAAATGTTCCGCTCCAGTTCCAGTTTTAGGATAGAAAAAGTTAATTACTATAAGCGTGTTATATCCTTCTTTGGGTGAGATAAACGTATCCACCATGCGAATCAATTGGGCGGCGAATAATTCCAATATTAAGATCCTACATCGCTAGGGAACTTATTGAAAAGCATAGGCTTACGCAGGTTGAGGTTGCAGAGAAGCTTGGAACCACACAGGCGGCTATAAGCCAATATCTCCGTTTAAAGCGTGGGCATAAAGGCTTAACACAGTTTGAGAACATGTTGCCCGTAATTCAGGAAGCGGCGAGAGAAATTGCGAATAAAATAGCAAGTGAAAATGTAAGTTCGGAGGAAATAATGCTGAAAATTTGCGAAATATGCCTATCTATACAAGGCAAAACCACTAAAAAATAGAAGATAAAAAATTATTCCACAAAAAGGTTAAATTAAACGGCTTCAGAATATTGTAAGCCAAAAATGCAATTTGGAAATAATTGGAAATGAAAAAGAAGGGGATGATTCATATGAGCATGAAGATAAGGGAAATTGATGAGCATGTAATAACCAGGGCAATAATACAGAAAGCCATGGAAGACTGGATGAATATCGCTGAAACAGACGTAGTGGTGGTTGGCGCCGGGCCATCAGGGTTAACCGCTGCTATGTACATGGCGAAAGCCGGGCTAAAAACGGTTGTATTCGAAAGGAGGCTTTCTTTCGGAGGTGGGATTGGAGGCGGTGGAATGCAGCTCCATAAAATCGTTGTTGAATCGCCGGCTGATAGAATTCTCAAAGAGGCTGGCTGTAAATTAGAGCAGCTGGAGGAGGGATTATTTATTGTTGACGCAGCCGATTTGATGGCTAAATTAGCGTCCAAGGCCATCGATGCTGGAGCAAAGATAATTTTGGGCGTAACTGTTGACGACCTAATTTATAGGGAGGAGCCGCCTAAAATCGTCGGTGTAGTGGTTCAGTGGACATCGGTTATAATGGCTGGTTTACATGTTGATCCACTTGGGGTCAAGGCGAAGGCTGTTGTAGACTGCACTGGTCACGATGCGGAAGTTCTATCGGTTGCCTCCAGAAAAATTCCGGAGCTGAACATAGCTATCAGGGGAGAGAAGTCAATGTGGTCATCGCATGCTGAGAGGTTAACTGTTGAGGGCACAAGGGAGGTCTGTCCGGGCCTATTCGTCGCCGGCATGGCTGTTGCGGCAATAGACCAGACCCCGCGTATGGGTCCAATATTTGGGGGGATGCTGCTTAGCGGAGCTAAGGTAGCCCAGCTCGTAATAAACAGTATTCTGGGAGATAAGGGATTAAAGGTTACGTAATTCAATTTTAGGGTCATGGTCAAATTTTACGTTTTTCGTAATTATTTATCGATTTAAGTAAAATTTATATACATGCTCTCATAATCATAGGAGACTAGGTGAACTCGGCGGGCAAAATCTGGAGATGGTGAACAGGAGGCTGATTTAAGGATCCCCCGGAGAAGAGGAGGATAGAATTAGAGAAATGCAGAGGATAAACATATACCTAGAAGCACTAAAGCACAGAATGGATTGGGATAACTTCGAGAAGCTGCGTGCGATACCTAACCCCAAAGTCCACCAGTTCGTTGCTGAAGCTGCTGAGCTCTGCAATCCCAAAGACATCTTTATCTGCAGCGACACGCCTGATGAGATTGCGCATATTAAGCATATGGCGATTGCCAGCGGTGAGGAGTGCGCTGCCTTAGCGACGCCTGGACACACTTATCATTTCGATGGATACTATGATCAAGGGCGAGATCGCGAGATAACAAAGTTTCTTGTTCCTAAGGGAAATTCTTTAAGCCCAGCTCTAAAGCAGATTGATAGGGATGAGGGGTTAAATGAGATTTTGAATCTGCTTAGGGGTTCGATGGCTGGGCGTACAATGATAGTCAGGTTCCTAATTCTGGGCCCAGCCAACTCCATATTCACGATTCCATGTATGGAGTGCACGGATTCTTGGTATGTAGCCCATTCTGTAAGCCTACTTTATAGAAGCGGCTATGAGACTTTTCTCAATGTGAGCGTCGACACTGACTTCTTTAAGACTTTACATTCGGCTGGAAGGATGAATGAGAGGATGATAAGCATTGATCATGATAAGAAGCGCATCTACATTGATTACTTGACAAACACTGTCTATAGCGTTAATACCCAATACGCTGGCAACTCCGTGGGCTTCAAGAAGCTCGCGCTGCGCCTGGCAATTTGCAAAGCCTATCGGGAGGGTTGGCTTGCAGAGCACTTTATGATAATGGGCGTTCATGGTCCAGGCTGTAGGAAAACTTATATTGGAGGGGCCTTTCCAAGCGCATGCGGTAAAACCTCAACGGCTATGCTTCCGGGGGAAACAATACTTGCTGACGACATCGCCTATGTACGCAATATCGATGGGGTCTGCCGGGCAGTAAATGCTGAAGCCGGAATCTTCGGCATTCTTCAAAACATTAACCCGACTGATGATCCGCTAATTTATAATTTGCTTAATAGCCCAAACGAGATAATATTCTCAAATGCCCTGATTAAAGATGCTAAGCCATGGTGGCTCGGCATGGGATGCAATCTTCCAGATGAGGGAGTAAATTTCTCTGGAAGATGGTTTAAAGGTAAGGTGGGATTAAATGGTAAAGAGATACCTCCAGCAAGTGAGAACGCCCGCTACACGATATCCCTTAAAGCATTGCCAAACTGCGATCCGGAATTAGATAATCCTTTAGGAGTTGAGTTGGGCGCCATAATATATGGGGGCCGCGATTATAGGGCTTACGTGCCCATACAGCAGGCTTTCAGCTGGGAACACGGGATAATCGCTTATGGAGCTTCGTTGGAGACTGAGACAACGTTCGCCATAACTGAGGAGAAGGGCAAATATGAAATAAACGTGATGAGCATACAAGACTTTGTTTCCATACCGCTCGGTCGATACGTAAAGCATTATCTGGAGTTTGGTAAGCGCCTTAAGAAGCCGCCATTAATATTTGGAGCAAACTACTTTCTGCGCGACTTAAAAACTGGTGAGTTCCTAAATGACCGTAGAGATAAGCATGTCTGGGCGAAGTGGATAGAACTCCGCGTGCATAATGATGTGGGCGCCATAGAGACTCCAACCGGTCTAATCCCAAAATATGAGGATCTGGCTGACCTATTTATGCGAGTGCTGAATAGAAAATATACAAAGGAGGATTATATGAGACAGTTCACTATACGCGTTCCAGAAAATCTGCGTAAAATTGAGCGGGTGAAGGAGTTTTGGACAACCCAGGTCTCAGACACGCCAGAGGAGCTCTTTCAAATATTGGATGAACAAGCCAAGCGCTTAATTAAGGCTAGGGAGCTCTTCGGAAACTATATACCGCCAGACAGATTTAAGGAAGAATTGTTAGTTGAAGTAAAACTTTAATCCCCCCTTTCCACCATTATTTTAGTTGGGTGGGGTGTTTAAGGATGAGCAGGCTAATCTTCACATTAATGCTTAATGAAGTTTTAAGTAAAAGCGGACTCAGAGTCAGCCTCAGCGAATCCGAGAAAGACCGCCTCTATATGGAGCTGCTAAACTATTTTGGCCTGGCTGGCGGGCTGAATGTTTGCGAAGCGCTTGAAAGCGCTTGGCAAGATCCATACAACAAAGAAAGGATTGAGGAATTTATTGTTGCCTGGCTTAGAAGAAAGATGAGAAAAAACGTGCTGGGTGAATCCGCAACCGGGATCATTTAGCAAAATGAAATCGATGTCAAGTTCTTTTTCATTTTTAAACGCTGTTCTAATCTATAGTTTAATATTATCCCTCCTACCATTATAGAAGAAGTACGCTTAAAGACTCTGGTGAAAAAGTTGAAGTTCAAAAGCATGCTGCATAGAATCTTGGCGGGAATTTTAGCCTTACTGAATATCGTGCCCTCAATAACGGTAATTTTTAATCCGCTGTTTTTCATAATGTTTTTACCATTCGGCGCCTATTTTATTCTCACATATCCCTGGACTCTTCTGAAGGATATACCTGATCCATTCCATCCCGGCGAAAGTCTATATTGGCTAACTTACATCTTTCGGGTAGAAGACAATATTTTTCTTCCATCACTTTTCGGGTGGGGAATTTTAGATTTCTCCCTTTTAGTTGCCGGCTTACTCATCTTCATTATAGCGTTCGTCACATGGTTAAAAAACCTGAAGAAGGGTTTAATCACGCATGGAATTTATGGGGTTGTTAGACACCCGCAATATTTAGGAATAATTATTTTGACGCTTGGGATATCAATTAGATCCCTCAGGCCGGCCTCACTTATAGCATGGTTAACTCTCTTATTCGGCTATCTGATATTAGCGAGCCTAGAGGAGAGAACCTTACTTAAAACTTACAGTGAGGAATACGGTAAATACTGTGGGAAAGTGCCCTTTATGATTCCATTCTTGAGATTAAAGGTTACTAAATGGCTATCCCCCGAAAGACCGTATAGATATTTTCTGTTCATAGTACTTTGCACGGCTTCTATAACGGTCCTTTTAATCTCGGCAAGGAATATGGTGGTTGCATTAAGGGCGGTTTTCTCCTGACAGTTAATATCTTCTCGGTGGCGACCTCACTCAATTATGCGGCGTAAGCTCACTGAAGCCAGAGTGAACATTGTAATGTTGAAAATTGCTATTGCAACAAGATCTATTAGAAGGCTTGAGAGGTTTCCTGTTATCAGCAACCCTCTTACAGCGTCAACAACATAGCTTAGGGGGTTATATGCTGAGAATTCCCTAAGTATTGACGGCATCATCTGAAGCGGATATAAAGCGTTACTTGCAAAGAAGAGGGGCATGGTGATTGCTTGACCTATACCCATAAATCTTTCTCTGGTCTTCATAAAGGAAGCTATGAGAATCGAGGTTGCTGCGAACCCTCCGGAAGCAAAAAATATTACTATAAGGGCTAGAAGGAAATAGGTTGGATTTGGCACGAACCTTACGCCGATAGCAAAGGCTATTGGCAAGATTATTAAGGCCTGAAATATTGCCCTCACGCCTGAAGCCATGGATCTGCCAACCACAACGGAATATCTAGGCGCTGGTGTAACGAGCAGTTTCTTCAGAATGCCTGAGTCCCGCTCCCATACCATTGTTAACCCATAGAGTATGCTGACGAAGGTTGTTGTTTGTATCATAACGCCTGGTGTGATGAAATCTGTATACGGCACTCCGCCTGTTGGTATAGCTCTAGCACTGCCCATTACTGGACCATATATCGTCATCCAAAGGATCGGCTGAATTGCCCTCGAATATATTTCCGTCCTGTCATGCCACAACCTTCTCATTTCAAGTTCGATCATAACCAGCATATTTTTCAGGGCTTTTAACATTCTCATCCCCTCCTAATCATACGTCTAGTATGCACCACATCGCTGATTCTGCCTTTTTCTTCAAACCTCATTCCAGCGTACTTTAAGAAAACATCGTCTAGAGTGGGCTTAGATATGGAAACCTTGCTCACAGGCATTCTTTCATTTCTCAGAACGTCCATGATGTAGGGTAATGAATCCTCTGCATTATGAACAAGTATGCTTATGCTCGTGTCTTCGATAGATATGTCTTTAACAAAATGCAGTTTCCGTATCTCTCCAAGGTTTTCAGCGTTAATAGGGATTTTTTCCACAGTGAATGTTATGAGTTCGCCACCTAACGAATGCTTAAGGCCCTCGCTTGTGCCCCTCGCCACTATTTTTCCCTGGCTAATGATAGCTATCTCATCCGCATATAAGTCAGCCTCATCCATATAGTGCGTATTAAAAAATATCGTTACCTCATAATCCTTTTTGAAAACATTAAGCCTCTCCCAAACAGCCTTTCTGGCCGCGGGGTCTAAACCAATAGTGGGCTCATCTAAAAACATAATTCTCGGTTTAATGAGCATGGCGCATGCTATTTCAAGTCTCCTTATCATCCCGCCGGAATACGTTCTAACCAGATCATCTTTAACACCAATAAGACCCATATTTTCCAGCGCTTCATGGATCAGTTTTTCCCTTTCATGATGCGGTATGTCAAAAATTTTTGCATATACTAAAAGATTCTCGTAACCGCTAATATCCGTCCAGACGCTCATTTCCTGCGGAATATAACTTATCAGTTCTCTAACCTTACTTCCCTCATGAACAACATTAAGGCCGAAAACGTGGGCTTCTCCCGATGTGGGCTTAATTTGAGTTGTCAGAATTCTCATCAGCGTGGTCTTTCCAGCGCCGTTAGGCCCCAGCAGTGCGAAGGATTTGCCGGTCTCAACGGTTAAGTTAACCCCATCTAAGGCTCTTACTTTACCATCATAAACTTTAACAAGATCATTAATCTGAACGGCAAGGTCCATTAGATACTGCCTCTGAAGGTAATAATTAACAGTTTTACATGCCCAAAAACTTTTTGGAAAAAATAAAAAAATATTTAATGGAAGAAGCGAATAAAGCGAGGTTTTCTGATCATATCTCGTCTATTTTTACTTCCCTATTCAACCTGGCTGATTTATAAGCCATTTCAATTATCTGCATAACTTTTAAGCCGTCTTCGCCGGGGGTTTTTGGAGGCTTATCCTCTAAGCATGCCCTAGCAAAATCCTCGATTAGGAGACTTTGAATTAACCCCCAATCAATGGATAAATCGTAGGATAAGGCCATGCCTCTGCCATCCTTCTCGCTGAAATAGGTGAATGGGCTAAGCCTGTTAAGCATCAGCCCGCCTTTAGAACCAAATATAAGCACTTCTTGATAGGGGTTGAGGTTTGCTGCCCACGTTGTCTCAAAAGATGAGGCTAAGCCATCCTTAAATCTAACAAAAACTGATGAGTGCTCCTCCACATCGTATTTTGCTTCCAGCTTAAGTCTTCCACCAACACCTCTAAATGTAATAGCGCTTACAGAGAGCGGTTTTAAATCTTCAAGCAGATACAACATGAGATCAACGTCATAGCAACCGATATCCATCAGCGCGCCTCCGCCAGCCTTAGATGAATCTAAGAACCATTTGGATTCTTTCAGTATGTCTATGCCGGGCCGCCCTCTCCGTCGGATACTGGTGAACCTTGTATAGTAGACTCGGCCTAGCTTGCCACTGGAAATATATTCTTTAGCCATTTCAGCATGAGGCATTAACCTTGATCTGGCGCTGCAGATGCCGAGTTTTACGCCGGCCTTGTTGCATGCCTCAACCATTTTAGCAGCCTCTTTAGAATTCATGGCCATGGGTTTCTCGCATAAGACATGTTTGCCAGCTGAAGCTGCGTCGCAAGTTATTTCAGCATGATTAAATGGGGGAGTTGAAACGACAACGGCGTCTAAGTCTTTTAAGGCTAAAAGTTCATGGTAGTCGGTGAAGCATTTTTCAATCTTGAACCTTTCCGCAGCCGATTTAAGGGCTTCCTTGTTTATATCGGCTATTGCTATTACCCTAGCATTCTTCTGGTTCATGGATGCTTGAAGATGGGATCTGCCGATGACGCCGACTCCGATAACGCCGAGATTTAAAATCTTACTCATCCACACCACCTTCATATTTGAGGATTATGCTCTTAATGCTTTTATAATTATGAGGACTACAAATAAATATTCTTTTATAAGAAATTATCTTTAGGTGAGATGCATGGCGAGGATAAAAATTGCTCTGCAATTATGGTCTGTTCGTGAGGATTGCGCACGCGATTTGAAGGGGACTCTTGAGGCTGTAGCCAAAATGGGTTATGAAGGCGTGGAGTTTGCTGGATATTACGGTCGAACAGCCGATGAGTTGAAAAAGATACTTGAAGATTTAGGTCTCGAAGTGGCTGGAACACATATAGGTATAGACACGCTTATCGGTGAAAAACTAAAGGAGACAATAGAGTTTAACCGTATATTGGGCAATAGGTATCTTATAGTGCCATGGCTACCTGAAGAAATGAGAAACTCCAAGTCAGCGTGGCTTAAAACCGCTGAATTGATGAATGAGATCGCTGATAAACTTAAGCCCGAAGGGATGCGCATAGGATACCACAATCATGCAATCGAGTTTAAACCGATAAACGGGGAGATTCCTTGGTGTATATTCTTTGATGCAGCTAAGCCGGAAGTAATAATGCAGCTAGACACTGGAAATGCGATGCATGGCGGGGTAAGCCCGGAGGATGTGTTAAACATTATTAGGCGTTATCCTGGGCGAAGTGTAACCGTGCACCTTAAAGAGTATTCCTCAAAAAATGAAAACGCATTAATCGGAGAGGGCGAAATGAGATGGAAGGAAGTCTTAAAGCTCTGTGAAACCATAGGCGGCACAGAATGGTACATCATCGAGCAGGAGACATACGCCTATCCACCATTAGAATGCGTAAAAAGATGCATAGAGAATCTAAAGGCAATAATTCGATAATATGTAATATCCTCTTAAATTCAATCATCCATATTTTTATCTCTGAAAATCATTAGCTTGCAGTTTAATTCTTTATTACTCAGCCTCGCCTCTTACTTTTATGCTTCCCATCCCCATATAGGATTGGGATAATGAACCTAGTAGGCTGCTGGGGCTAAGATGCCGGGAGATTAGGGCACTAGGTTCAAGCAGTTCTAGCGGACCTACTGGATATTTAGGGTCCCCTAAGCCGCATTAATGGGGCTATGGAGTAGCAGCAAGCATCGGGCTTTTTAGAAGGAAAGTAAAATCTGCCAAATGAATAGATACCCAAACGACTCGATTTCCTCCCAGATCCTCTTAAAAACATTTTCGTCGCCAGAGATTCGCGGTAACTCTTTACATTTCTCTTCCCAAGGAATACATATGCCTGGTTTAACCCTTGATTTCGAAGAGTACGGTTCGCTGCTACTTTTATCCTCATTTTCATCGGGAGAAATTTTGGGCTCTGAAACTTGAGATTTTTCTAGAGGATACTTGCCATATTTACGTGTGAATTCAGTCATCGCTTTAATATTCTCAGTTTTTGCATCATTTTGAATGATAGCTGATGCGTCCATTATGTATCCGCCCTCTGAGGCCAAGCTATCAATTACCTTCTGGCAGTAGCGGCGCACTTCTTCAGGGGTTCCGAGGGAAAGTAACCAGTTAGGTACTCCTCCACTTAGGCAGAATTTGTCTTTCAATTTCTTATGCGCCTCAGAAATATCGGTTTTATCTATATGGAAGATTATGCTGCCCATAGGCAGCTCAGCGAATCTGTCAAGATGCGGGGTCCAATCTCCCTCAGCGTAGAAAAGTACTTGATGCCCGTGGCTCCAGATTTCTTCAATGATAGGTCTTAGGGTGCGCCAATGAATATTGTTAAAATGATTCATGCTTATGAAGGGCACATAGCTCCTATGCATCCAAAAAGCCACAGGCACCTTCTTTTCCGGGTCAGCGGTCATCAGCGCAGCCTTCGTTAGGTGAGGAGCGAGGGCCTCGCAAGCTTCAAGAACCTTCCCAGGCTGCTTGTGCAGATCCTTGATTAAACCCATATACCCACGTAGCTTATCAGCAATTATGTCAAGCGGTGCCTTAAGAATCCCAGATATGGCTGATACCATTCCCGCCTCCCGCCTCATCCTCTCCACCTGCAGCCCTAAAGCATTAAAGTAGTCGTTCATGGCCATAGCGCTTTTTACAAGAGCAAGCTTGCTTCGATATGAGGCTAACCCCTCGGATGTTATCTCGCTTGAGACCCGTGGAAGCCAAACGTTGTATAAAAACGATGTTGGGTCATCTATGAGCAGATCATACTCGGCCGGTTTCATGAACGCCCTCTCCTCAGGCGGCTCAAGATATTGAAATGGGGTATCGGGAGGTATGTCAATGCCGGGAATAGCGTAGTATTTCAGTCCAAGAGCTTGCGTAAGGCCTGTCCATACATAAACCATGCTGGGCACAATCGCATCCCAATCAAAATCTACGGCGCATCTAAGCACCGCTTCAAAAGCCTTTCTATAATCATGCGTCACCTCTTGGCATGTGTAACCCGCATACTTCGCGGTAAATTCAGCAACGAACGGACGGATTGGAATGCAATCCGGCTTTTCATTATGCATAGCTGTTAAATAACGTTTTAACCGCTCCTGATAAAGACTCTCCGTTTCATCCATCTATCTCACTCCTGATTTTGAATCCGTTAATTTTATGGTTTAATCTAAATTTTTATTTGTTGTTTTCACTTTTTGCATTGGAGCTCTGTTGATGAGAGGCTTGTTGGACCGGTGTGCTTGTTCGTCTAGGATCATTGAATTGATAGGTATGTTGCGTTCTTAATGGTTGCTCGGTGGAGAACAGCATCCTTCAATCTTTATGCGCAATTCATGAGATGCTGTAAAATTTGAGGCGGATTCAAGCGATAAAAAATTAGAAAATGAAAAATTGGTTATTTGAAGTGTTTAGCCATCTCTTCATTTTCCGGAAGCGATAGTAGGTCGTTTATAGTCTCTTCCACTTGTTTAGTGGATTTTGTCCTAGTGTCCATTATTATCCAGTCGAAGAGTAGGTCTCTGCCTCCCTCTAGGAAAGCCTCCAGCGCCCACTCCATCCTCATCATTCTTGGATAAATAGAGTAATTCATTATGCGCTTAGGTAAACCTTTCACGGGTATCCTGTGAACGCCTTTTCCACTCACTTCGGCTGGGATCTCAACGGCTACATCGTTGGGGATGCCGCTGATCACGCCCTTATTTAGCACATTCACTTGATATGTGCCCTTCTTATCATTCGCTATGGAGCTGATTATCGGCACAACGGATTCCTGGCTCACTTTTGGAGGTAGAAGCTTTGTTAATGGTTTCTTAGTGTCGCGTATGGCTTCAATGGCACGGTTAAGCCATTTCTCATGATTATCTAAGTATATTTTCCAGCCGATTTCCGAGTCCGGTCCGCCGGTCGGCCCAAACCAGTTCTTTTTTGTCCTTAAGTTCCAGTGATACTTCCATGTGCCCTCTCTCACTGAGTCTCCTACTGGAAATAGCCCGTACATCTTATACATGTCTATTGCCGCAGGTGACATTTGTATGTCAAAGGGATTCTTCTGTCTTCTCCGCCACCTTTTCCAGTACTTCTCAATCTCCTTCTCAATCCACTCATCCAGAAGCGGATAGGCATCTTTATCTTCGTAGAGGAATTTGGTTAACCAAATGAGGTGATTGAAACCTATCGCTTCGAAGTCAACTTTTTTCACGTCTAAACCTAAAGCTTCCGCTATTTCTTGGTATCCCAGATGCCCATGGCATAGACCTATCACGTTAACTTTAGTTTCCCTTGAGAGAAGGGTTGTGCCCTCGAACACTGGGTTTGCGAGTAGGAGTAGCCACGCGTTTGGGCTTAAGTCCTCTATCTCCCTCGCTATCTTCATCATCAGTTTAAATTGGTAATAACCCCAAATAGTATGATAATCTGAAACCATGTTCCATTCTACGCTGTTGATTCCCCTATAGTATCCATGTTTTTCAGAAATAGCTCTCATCTTCTCATAGTATTGATGTCCACCAGCCATAGCCGTATTTATTACGAAATCAGCGTCTTTCACAGCCTCACGTGAGTCTAAGGTCTTCTCGAACTTTAAGTCAGCCTTAACCTCAGAAGCGTATCTTTTCGCAGCCATGTATATGTAATCTAGGCGCTCCTCATTTATGTCCATAAGTGCGATGGTGCTGCCCCACAGCTCTTTTGTTAAAGAGAGGTCGCGCACTAAAGTTGCAGACCATGCGATGCTTCCAGCGCCTATTACGCCTATCTTAACTTTAACCATGAAGAGCCCCCAAACATTATATTATGCTACGCACTGTTCAAACTGAATCATTATTCTTATTTATTAAAAAGATTTTGCCCAAAAACGGTGAAAAACAAAACACAATTAGAAGTCAATCAGTAGCTCGCAAATTTTTAATAAATAGTCATTCATATCACTTATTGCTTGAGAGGTGTAAATTTATGTCTGAAATTGAGGATAAAATTAATGAATGCATAGAGGAGCTAAGCCGATACAAATATTTCTCACGTGAAGTCGGAGAAGCCATAGAGAATTTTGAAAAACTTAAAGAACAAATAAAAAATTTAACTAAAGAAAACTTCAATGATATCATAAGTGGGGTAGAAGAAGGCTATAGAAGTAGCCTACCCTACTCCGGATTCATCCCTAAGACCGTGGCAAACTTAAAGTTCATTAAAGAATGGCTTGAAAACAAAAGGGCTGAAGTCTAAAATATTAAAGAAAATTATGAATCTTCCATTCAGCGGATTGAGGCATCAAAGGGTGAAAGCAGAGAAGGGTCGAGAAGGAATGTAACCCTAGAGACCTCTAGTAACATTCTTAAACTAACGCCAACATCAACATCCTCGAGCAGATAGCCCAACTAACCTGTGCCCACTAAAAAATTAAATGAACTCTTATGCTTAAAGAACCCGAGAGGTGGTGGGCCGGGCCGGATTCGAACCGGCGATCTTCGCCGATCTCTATGGCTTGGCATTTTTAATTGGTTTCTGCATAGGGCGGATTTTTCACCATTTGTGAGGGCGACGTCCTAACCAGCTAGACTACCGGCCCGCTTTTCATGTAGAATATTTGTTTGGTTTCTCTTATATTTTTAGTTTAGTATAGCGTTTAGCCTGTAGTGTTGCTGCCTTCTTTGTCTTCTCGTTTTTATGCTTCCCACGGTTAATAATGTTATGATCCAAAGGGCTGCGCTGATGTAGGCTAGGTTTATTCTCCACCTGTAGAGTTCACGTTCAATCGTTGAAAATAGCTGGAAGTTTCCATGTCCTGCCGCTGGTTTAAATGGGTAACAAGACTCCTCAATTCTCTCGCCTTTAATCTCAATTTCATGTAAATTGTTTGTCCCAAGCCCTAGCTGGTTGGCGAGACGCAGGGTTGGCACCTTCTCCGGGTCAAAGCCCATTATTGCGGATGCAACGGTGTCAGTTGCAACCGGATCCGCGCCAACTATTAACAAGTCGAGTTTCACAGGGTCGCCTTCATGCGGTCCTTGTCCTTCCATGGCGGTTCTGCCATCGATTATTGCTAGGTCGATTTTTCTAGCCCTGCATAGATCAACTATTACGCCCGCCATGTACTGATCACCCTTCTCTTCCGCTTTTTCATGCAGAATCCATTTTGTTGGGCTGGGTGGATATCCATATATTGAGCCGGGGGCTATTCCTATGAGGTTCTTCATCGTTAATGTCACAACGGCTTGACTGTGAGTTTTCATGCATGCTAAAGATATGAAGACATCAGCCTCCATAACTATGCGGTTAAATAGGAAGCTGTTGAAGATAACTCCCCCTCCTGGAACAGATACGTTGATCATTTCGCCGTAATTTAGGTCAACAAGTATGGCCCCGGTTCTCTCAGCAACCGGCAAATAGCCTAAAGACTTAAAGTTTTCAAGAGTGTTACCCTCGCCGCTTCCATCCGCTATCCAGATTACAGATGGATTTTTCCGTCTTATAATGTTGATTAATGCTTCAACTATGGCCGGATCCGTTGTGTCCGGTGGCTTCTGATTTCTAACAATGTTTGGTTTGATGAGAATCTTCGACCGCGGCGGTATGTAATAGTCAATTCCGCCTATAAGATTGATGGCTTCCCTTAGCGATTCTTCAAGTGAGCCGCCGTTAACACGTACCAATGAAACCGTGGTTTTCCTCCCGGTTGATGCCGCCCGCTCACTTAACACTGCCCCGGGATTGATAATTATGTTAGCGTAAACCGCCAAGACCGAAACTACTAGTGATAAGGATACTAGGAAAACGGATAAAACCCTTCTGCCGGAAACCCTTTGAGCGCGAGACGATATCTTCAGGAACTTTTTAAGAAAGATAAATACCGGCATGAGAAGCGGATATATTAGAAGGTGGAAACTTATGGTCGCAGAGGCCCTTTGACATGGATAGGTGATGCGTGATGGTTTAGTTCCAGATCTGAAAAGAAGCCATAGAAGGCTTACAAACCCTAAAAAATACGGGTTTTTCATTAGATTTTTCAGGAATTCTCTAACTTTCTTCAAGTTCTCTACCTTGTTTTTAGAAGGAGAGGAAAAATAAATATTTATGGGAAAAATAAGCGTTAACTACCTATGGCTGAAGCATGAGGGCATTCGCTTTCCAACCCACACTATTTTTAAATTAACTCCACGGAAGATGCTTTGAAAGCCACGAAGACCCATGAGCCTATGTTAAGACCCATCTCATTGAATGATTTTTTAGTTATTTGAACTGTGAGAGATTTTCCGCCTCTGGTTTTAATCCTAAGCCTAACTAGGGATCCCATGTCCATTATCTGAGTGATGGAGCCCTCGAAAATATTTCTTGCGCTGGATGGAACACTTTGGGTTAGGAGAATTATGCTTTCAGGCGGTACATAGACTCTGACCTCGCCGGTTCTTCTGAACGTCGCCTCTATTTTCAGCCCATTGCCCAAATCAACAATTGAGGTTCCATCGCTTGTTACTGTTGAGAAGCCTGAGAACACATTTTCGGTCCTCATGAACCTTGCTGAATCCTTTAAAGGCTTGCTAAAAATCTCATGGAAGGTTCCTATCTTCTCTATCCGCCCTTCGTTAATCATTGCTATGCGATCAGCCATGTGCTCAACTTGCAGAATATCATGGCTAGTCATTATTATCGTTGTTTTATTCTCCCTGTTAGCGTGAAGCAACGCTTCCTCTATTATTGATGTGCTTTTTGGATCAAGGTTTGAGGTTGGTTCATCTAGGAGCAGCAGCGGCGGATTCGCAACTAAGGTTTGAGCTAAGGAAACTCTTTGAGCTTCACCCCCGGATAAGGTTAAAGCGTTCCTCCGTTCAAAATCATTCAATTTGACTGCTTCAAGAGCCTCTTTCACACTTCTCTTTATGCTTTTCTCATCTAGACCCCTAAACCTTAGGCTGTAGGCTATATTCTCGAATACGCTGGCGTTAAAGAGCGTAGGTTTCTGCGGGACAAAACCTATTTTTCTACGTATTAAATGCCTATCTTTTCCAGAATAGTCAATCTTGGATCCTTCAATCCAAACTTCCCCGCTGGTCGGCTCATCCAGCATGTCTAAAATTCTAAGCAATGTTGTTTTTCCAGCCCCATTCGGTCCAACCAGCGTGAAGATTTCACCATACTTTACGCTAAAGCTGACGTTATCCAGAACCCTTCTTCCAGAATATTCTTTGCAGACTTCTCGAGCTTCAACGTGGAGCGACATTTTAGAATCTATTGTCCCCTAGACGCCCTAATTTGGATTACTGTAAGCGCAAGGTTTATAATAAATGCGATGATCAGCAGAATTACGCCCAGAACTGTTGCCATCGTGAAGTTGCCGAGCTCAACCTCAGTGATTATGGCTGTTGTCAGAGTTCTTGTCGCCCACCTTATGTTTCCGCCGGCTATCATTATCCCGCCGACCTCGGATATTGCGGCTCCGAGAGCCACAATTATTGCTGTTAAAATGCCGGTGCGCGCTTCTCTGAGGATTATCCATGTTGCCTGCCTATCTGTTGCGCCGAGCGATAGCGCTCTTTCCCTGATAGGTTTCTCAATGCTTACAACTGTGGACATTGTTACGCCAACGATCACCGGCACAACTAGTATGAGCTGAGTTATCATCATGGCAATAGGCGTATAAAGCAATCCTAGAAAGCCAAACGGGCCAGATCTGTTAAACAGCAAGTAAATTAGTAAGCCTGCTACAACCGGAGGAAGACCCATAAGCGTGTTAACAAAGCTTTTCAGCGCTACTTCCGTGAAGCGTAATATTGCATGTTTTCCTCTAAATCTTCTTAGACCTAGAAATGCTCCTAATGGTACGCCTATTAATGCGCCTATTGAAACAGCTGAGAGTGATACCGTAAGGGAGAGGAGGGTTATATTTAGGATTTCGCCTAGAAATGTTCTCTGAGCGGTCTCCCCATCCTTAACTTCCACATGTTCTGCTTGAGATCTATACCACAGAAGCTCCTCCGCCTGATTCGGGAAGCCGATCTCCGTTGCCAGATCAATATTTTGGGACAGCGGCTTAAATAATTCCTCACCGTTCTTTTTGAAGCTCTCTATCAGTTTCTGCCCCTCATCCGAGATAAGGAAGATGGCTAGCGTCAACGCTCCCTTAAAGTTTACATGGGGGTTTCTTTCAGGATTGATAAGTATTAAACTGTATGGATTTATCAGCGACGGATCCTTTTCAACTAGGACGGTTAGCCCAGTGAGTTGATTTCTGAATGAAAGCCATGTTCCCCTATCAACTAAGGTGTATGCTCCCTTCTCGTTTGCCATGCGTAGAACTGCGCCCATACCTGTATTAGCCTCGATGTACCATGCGTCTCCGCTTGAGAAGGGGATTCTGCCGACCCTGCTCCATATGCTTAGCTCCATCATATGCGTACCTGAGAAGTCAGCCCGAGAAATGAACAATATTCCTTTTCCTTTCTCCAACGCTCCTTTCCCAGAGATTTTTTTGAAAGCTTCTGTGGCATTTATCAACCCATTTATTCCGACGGGGTCATCGCGCGGTCCAACTATTAGAAAGCTATTGTACATTAGTCCGATGCGATGGATGCCGTAACCGCCCTTAACAAAGTCAACTTCTAAGTCCCTTGAATGCGCAAGAACTATGTCAGCGTCTCCTCTTTTGGCTATCTCTAGGGCTTGACCTGAACCTGCTGTTAATATCCAAATCTCAACGCCGTATTTCGACTCAAACTTTGGAAGTATGCTTTCCAGCAATCCGGAATCGTACACGCTTGTTGTTGTAGCTAATTTGACGATGGGTTTCTGCGTAAGTGTTAGCTGCGCATAAACCACCAACCCGAAAATTAAGAGAATGATGATGGAGGAGGCAATTAGAGCCTTTAATGTATTTTCCATTCCCAGATCCCCATTTGCTTCTCTCATCGTTTCTTGCATCTTAAACGTTTCGGCCGTACCTGTAGCCTTCATCGTACATGGCTAGTATGTTCCGTATAGGCGTGATGGGTTGTATGTTATGGCATGGCGCAAGTACGTATCCGCCTCCCCTACCAAGTATGCGAATATTATCCCTAACCTCTCGCCGAACATCCTCCTCCGATCCGAAGGGCAGCGTTTGCTGATTATCCATTCCGCCGTGAAATACAACTTTGCCGCCGAACTCTCTTTTAAGCTCTTCCCGATCCATATCTATACATCTCCATTGGATTGGATTTAGGACGTCTATGCCGGCCTCAATCATGTCTGGAATAATCTTTCTGATCGATCCATCGCTGTGGAAAAATGCGTAAACACAGTGGTGATGGGCTAAGTCAATCATGCGCTTCATTCTCGGCAGAAAGAATTCCTTAATCTGCTTCGGCGAATATAATAGCCCCATCTGCGATCCGAAATCCTCAGCGACATACGAGAGCAGAACTTTGCCCGGGATCTGTTCATAAATAAGCTTCGTGTTTTCATAGCAGAAATCAAACAGTTTGTCAAGACAGTAATGCACAATCTCCGGGTTAACTATTAGGTCAATGTATGCCTGCATCTGCCCACGTAGGTTCTTATAGGTTAAGAATGGCTCCGACCCGCCGCCCTGAACTGGATAGTCCTCCCATCCAGCTATCTGCTCAGGGATAACTGAATAATCATATAGGTCGACGGTTGGCCAACTATAGTTTTTCTTAATCTCTTCAACAGTTCTATATTTGGCTAAGGGATGGTAGACGCATTCCCTGTAGATACCTGACTTATATTTAATGTCCCTATAGCGGCAACCATACACGTCTGAATCCTCAGGTATCGGCGGCCCAACATATTTGGGCCAAACCGTTATGACAGCGTCTATATGCAAGCGCTCATACATTTCTCTCAGGCTTTTACATCCCAAATGCTTCTTAAGTGCATCAGTAACCTCCCTTGTACCCCAGTAATCCATTGGAATTCTGTCAGGTCTTCTTCTCCTTAAAGTAGCCAGCCACCTTTCCCTAGGGGTTAAATCTTCTTCCATACTGCTTTGCAAGGTAGAACCTCCTTACAT
>JAGTRG010000001.1 GCA_018396435.1 Candidatus Bathyarchaeota archaeon | reverse complement strand
ACGCTTGGACACCATGGTTCAGCGTTTTCGGAGCCTTTAGCGGATTTGATAGAATAGAAGACTGTTATCAAGATATGACGAAAAACATACATGCCCTAGAGACGGGTTTATCTTCAAATCCGCCTATGAATTGGCGTCTAAGCGTTCTAGACAAGTTTACATTACTTTCCAACAGTGATTCGCATTCAAGCTGGCCTTGGAGGTTGGGGCGGGAGGCAAACGTGTTTGACCTTGAAAAATTAACATATTGGGAAATATTGGACTCCATTAGAAAGAGAGACCCCGGGCGCCTCAGATTCACGATTGAAACCGACCCGGCTTACGGCAAATATCACTGGACTGGACATAGAACGTGCGGAGTCTCCCTTTCACCGGAGGAGGCGATAAAACTTGGAAATAGGTGCCCAGTTTGCCATAGGGGACTAACTAAGGGCGTTGAGCAGCGTGTTGAGGAGCTGGCTGATAGGCCCTATGGCTTTAGACCGAAGGGTTCACCTGGCTACATGCATCTCCTACCGCTCTCAGAGGTTCTTTCCGCTGTTTTGGGAGCATCATCGCCTAATTCACAGAAGGTTTGGGGCATCTATAATGATCTCATTCAGCATTTCGGTAACGAATATAATGTTCTGATCGACGCTGAGTTTAATGAGATTGCGAAAGCAACTAATTCATTGATAGCTGAAGCGTTGGTACGGGTCCGCGAGGGAAGGGTTAAGGTTATTCCAGGTTATGACGGCGTCTATGGACAGATAATAATATTTCCGGAGAAAGGTGTGGGAGTAGCGAAAGAAACTGATATGGAAGAGAAGAAAGAAAAAACTGGGATAGGAAAGGAATTTAAGGGGCGAAAACAGAGGTCGCTGGCGGATTTCCTCTGATTTAAAAATGAAAAATATGGTTTTTATTTAATTTTTCTCAGAAGCATCTGGGCTGTCAAAGTTATCGGATCCCATGTTTCAGCAAGTGGGGGCGCGTAGCATGTTTCGGCTTTAGCGAGCTCCTTCACAGTCATCTCTTTTAATATTGCGAATGATAATGCATTCACCCTTTGAGCCACACCTTCCCCACCGATCATTTGAGCCCCAATTATTTTCTCAGTCTCCTTTTCCGCAATAATCTTAACTTTAATTGGGAGAGCGCCAGGATAATACTGAGCTTTAGTCTTTCCAGTAAAGGTGGCTGAAACGGTTTCTATCCCAGCCCTCTGAGCGAAAGCTTCTCCTAACCCTACTGCTCCAACCTCAATATCGAATAGCTTCGTCACCGATGCGCCTAAAACTCCGGGAAATATCGCGTAACCGCCGGCGGCATTCGTCCCTGCGACCTTAGCTTGACGAACCGCTGTTGTTCCAAGTTGACATACTGTCGGACGCTTAGTTATTAGGTTTATTGTTTCAACGCAGTCTCCGCATGCGTACACATCTTTAACGTTTGTTTCCATGCGCATGTTAACCTTAATCAGCCTTGTCTCACCGAGTTCTATTCCAGCTTTCTGCGCAAGCTCAGTGTTACCTCTAACTCCTGTTGCAACAACCACTATGTCCGCTGGGACCTGCTCTCCCCCAACAGATACGCCGCTAACCTTCTCGTTTCCCATGATCTCATCTACTGAGCGACCGGTAATTATTTTCAGTCCTTTTCCCTCCAATTCTTTCTGAACGGCGTCAGCTACGTCTTTATCAAGCATGGCTGGGAGAACCTGCGGCAGAAGCTCAACAACCGTGGTTTTAAGCCCGCGTTCAACAAACGCCACGCCGGTCTCTAACCCTATAAGGCCTGCTCCAATCACAACCGCGGACTTAGCCTCCTTCAAGGCTTGTTCGATTCTCTCACCGTCTTCTATTGTTCTAAGGGTGAAGACCCCGAGCTTCTCTCTCCCCTTAATTGGCGGAATTGCTGATCTAGCCCCCGCGGCAATTATTAGGCTATCATATTGCAGAGTTTCCATTCGCCCATCTTTATATTGAAACTCAACCGTCTTAGCTTTGGCATCTATGTTTGTAACGTTTGTCTCAATCTTTAAATCGATCTTCATCATCCTGAAGTAAGATTGTGGAAAAACTATTAAGTCAGCGAAGCTTTTTATGTGCCCTCCAAGGACGAATGGTAATCCGCAGCGAGAATAACCCACATGCTTCTCGTTAGTGAGCATAGTAATTTCAGCGTTCTTATCCGTCAACCTCGCGGCGGAAGCAGCGTCACAACCAGCGGCGTGAGCGCCGATAATAACTATTTTCTTCGGCATTTGCTATTTTTCCCTCGCAATCTCCCTATACCACTCTACCGCCTGCTCAAAGCTCATTAGGAATTTAAGATCCTCTTCCAAATTCGCCGGCTCGATTACAATTAGCCACCCCTCGCCGTACGGGTCCTCATTAATTATTTCTGGGCTGTCGCCAGCTCTACTATTAACCTCCACTATTTTGCCCGTTAAAGGAGATATTAGATCCGATACTGCTTTAACCGACTCAAGCGTTCCGAAGGGTTCGCCCTTCCTCACTTCATCATCAACCCTAGGCAGTTCAGCAAAGACTATTTCCCGCATCTGCTTCTGAGCGTAGTCTGTTACACCTATCCGTGCTTTGCCATTCTCTATTTTAACCCACATCCAATCTTTCGAATAATATAATCCTTCAGGAACCTCGTAGCCTTCAACCTTAACCAAAACCTCTCACCTCAAACAGATAATTTTAACAATGAATTATTTAATTTAAATCTAACGTTTCTTTAAGTATAAACCTGAAAAATAATGATGTAACTGAAGCGCGGTGCAGATCCAGTATGGCTAGAAGGGTTTTTATCTCAGGACCAATTCAGGGCGTTGAGCAGAAACAGACATATAGAGAAAAAATTAGCGCCCTCCTAATTCAATACGGCTATGAGCCTGTGGACCCATGGCAGCGTGAGAAAGTCCTTTATCGCGGTCCTCCTGAAGGCTGGTGGGAGCGTGTTCCTCCCAGAGACTTTATTAAGAGGGATCTAGAGGACATTGAAGGATGCGATGCGCTGATTGCCTATCTTCCCAAGCTGTCAGCGGGAACATGCATGGAGATCTTTTATGCAAAGATAAAGGGCAAAAAGACGATCGTCATATGTAGGCTTAAAAATCCAAGCCCATGGATAATTGAACACGCAGACATATTAATTAAAAATTTAAGGGATCTTAAGGAGGTTCTGAAAAAGGGCATTTGAGCCGGAGAAGATCGCTTATTTTTTAGGGCTGGACTCACCGATCTTTTTCAGAAAATCCGATATTGACGAGGCTTTAACAAGATTTTTAACAACGATCATTTTACCACGTAAAAGATCGAACAGCCTTCTTACTTCTTTCTCCTCTAAGCTAGATATGTTTATGAAGATCATTGATGAGAAGTATTGAGCGAATAGATATGGATCTCTACGTATGACAAAGGGGCTTTGCTCAGCCACCAACCTAAATGTTCCCACATCCTCAACCTCAATAAATTCCTGAACCATCATGACCACCTATAATATTATTAGTTTTATTGGGATATGAAAGTCTTGCGGGGCTTAGCATGCGTGCTGAAAGTGTGAAATTATTGCTTTTTTATCTTCTCATCACTTAATTCTTTAAGATGATCGTCGAGAATGGTTTTTAGAATCTCAAATTTATCAGATGCTTTCATAGTTTTTCCTTCCCTAACCAATTTTTTCATTTCTTCCGGATCAGCGTAAGGTAAACCTTCAATCCACATTATGCTTACTTTATCCGCTGGAATCACCGGTACATGATAATTCTCAAATATCTCAAGTGCCTGATATGACATAGCTCCCCTCGCTATAACGGTTCTTACACCTCTCTTCAAAAGTAACTCCGCAGTTGCAGGTCCGCCTCCGCTTGAGTCGAGAATGAAGACGCTGTCCCCGGCTTTAATATCGTATAGTTTAAATGATTTTTCCAGACCATCCTTTGTGAAGGACTCTATTGGCTTCAGAAGGGTTAAGCCATTTTTCAACTCGAGATCGCTTAAACGCTGAAAATGGGCAAGCGCCTGTCTGTACGCTTCAATCTGGGATTCCTGCTCTGAAATTTTGCTTTTAAGGGAAGTTATCTCTTCAACAAGCCGCTGGTATTCTCTTTCACGCCTTATCTGAGCTGTTTGTTCACTGCGAACATTCTTCAAAGTTTCTTTTAATTTTTCAATTTCCGCATTCAGCGCTTTAATTTTCAGGTGCAGCTCCCTATTTATATCCTTTAGGAGCCTAACTCTTTCTCTTTCAAGCATAAGCCTCTCTTCCAGCTCTTTAACTAGATTTCTAAATTTCTCCTCTTGGGAAAAACCGCTTCTTACTGTGGTCAACGTCTTAGATGCGCTTAACCCTCGAAGAAACTTTACTGCCCTTGCTATGCTATATCCGCGAACAACCAAATCCTTCACATTATCCGGTGAGAGGTCGCCCTCAACATTTTTTAGTTTAGCATCGATCTGCTCAAACTTGTTCTTGTAATGCTGATAGGCTTTGAGGGCAGCAGCTAGGGCATCGATCTCATGTATATTTTTGACTTTAACATTATAGCGCTCCATATACGCACGAGTCATCTGATGTTTTTCTTCAACGCTCATGGAAATAGCCGGCTCGAAGAGTACAGCGTTAAGCTTCTTCGAAAGCCTCTCAAGAAAACTCGGCGCTGGCGAAACATCGCTGGAGATTATCGCCGGCTCACCTAGGTCCACAATTCTCTCTATAAGTTTTGCTAAGGACCAGCCTCTTTGGCTTTCAATCAGCACTGGCGCGCCGTCAAATGTTAAAACCGCTAGACCGCAGTTTAAACCCGGATCAACGCCAACTATTAATTTTCTCATATCAGATTTCTTAGACATACACTTAGTTTTATTGTAGAAGTGTCTTTTTAATGCTCCTATTTAGACCACCATTTAATCGTCAAGATTATTGTTAATATAAGTGCGCGGTTCATTTCCTTACGCTTTTTTAACATAACTTAATGTTTCGCTTAAATCCCTTGTCACCGCAAACTTTCTTCTGAAGTATTTTAAGATGTTCCAGAGATCCCTCCTCAAGAGCATGTTGGCATTAGGATGATCTATTCTAATAAATTGGGGCCAATCTATTATCAGAACATTCTGGTCGGGGGTTAGAACAACATTAAATTCGCTTAGGTCTCCATGTATAACCCCAGCCTCAATGTAAGCTTTACGAACATTTTCCAGGATTTTATTCAATATTGCCTCTGGATTGGTCAGCTCCATTATTCGAAATAGGCATTCGCCGTCGATCATTCCCATAACCACTACATGCCTATTATGCCCCACTGGTTTAGGCACGGAGACCCCGCATGGATAAACAAGTCTTAATGCTTCCATCTCCCTCTCAGCGGCTAAGCGTGACTGATAAAGCCATGATGCATGCCTTCTATTAAGCAGGTAGCCTCTAAGCCTTCTTGTCTGCCGGAAACTTATTCTGCCTAAGCGGTGAAACTTGACAGCAACCCTTTCACCGCTCTGGGTTAAAGCGTCGTATACATCTGATTCTTTACCGACACCTAACGATTTACCAAAAGATTCCAGGATGCCGGCCTTCACAAGAGCATTTATGGCCAGACAATCATATCCAGCCATATTTAGCACGTAACCCATGTATGGGCCTGTCCAGCGATAGACTAAACCTAAGGCGTTAAGTCTTTCAAGACGATACTTAGTCTCCTTCTCAGATAAACCGCTGAGCTTCAGTATATCCTTCTCTGGGACGAACCTATGACGGCTCAAATCAATTTCTATGGTTGCCAGTATCTTTACGTCCTCCGGTTCAAGTTGCCTAAAGACCCTAACAGCAGTGTCAGCTGAAGACATACATGAAGAAGGTATATTGCAAAAATATTTAAGTTATAGCAGAGGAAATACTTTTATCAATAACTGTTCACATGCTGGTCTGAACATTGAGCGTGTCTTTAACGCCGATAGAGAAGTTTTTCAAGATTCAGAAGGGTAAAATCCCTAGGGTAAACCTTGAAGATTGGCGTTTAACTGTCGACGGGAATGTTGAGAAAACTTTAGTGTTAACATATGATGATTTAGCGGCTATGCCTCAGGTTAAACTTACAGAAATACTTGAGTGCTACGATAATTCCCCCGGGGGTCCATTAATGGGGGTTGCCGAGTGGGAAGGTGTACCCGTAAGTAATCTTCTGGACTTGGCGCGGGTAAAGGAAAAATCTTCTTCAATACTATTTCATTCTTTAGACGGATATTCTACGAATCATAGATTAAGCTATGTGGAAAACGCATGCGTCATGCTTGCTTTAAAAATGAACGCTGAACCATTACCCCTAGAGCACGGATATCCGGTTAGACTTGTGGCTCCTGGATTATACGGTTACAAGTGGGCCAAATGGGTTTATAGGGTAGAGGTTTCAGAGAATGAGAAGTTAGGGTATTGGGAGAGCCGGGGGTACCCATCAGGACCCTATAGGGGATGTAAATTCTATAAAGCATAGATGTTCTCTGCTAATGATGAGCGCGCCAAGCGGCATCTAGAACTGTGGTAAAAACTGCTTATTTACTTCAATGTAGTCGTTTAGGAGGCTTTTAGCCACACTTATCGTTGGAACCATCGGGTCTAGGGATAATGCTTGGAGGGCAATTTGCCTATCTCCAGTTAGAGCGGCTTCAACAGTTAGCTCCTGCTGGATGATTCTATGTAGCAGTATTGCCTCAATGCTTCTTGGCAATCTCCCTACGTGTAAACCCTTAAATCCGAGGGGACCTATCACCGCCGGAATCTCAACAATAGCCTCTCTCGGGAGCCCCTCAATACATCCGGCATTAGGCATGTTAACTCCCTCAAAGAATTTGCTCTCGCCTTTAATAATTATTTCCATAAGTTCATAGGCGAACGAGTGCTCAGTTACACCTTTACGCTGCTCTATGAGCTCCTTGATGGGCCTCCTGCCTTCAGCCCAATCCATAACCATCTTCCATACATTATGTCTCCATTCCTCGCTGTATATGGTGTCCCCTGGGAAGAGTTTAAGCCCATACTTTGCCCCATAACCTGTTTCAGGGCGTAGAAAGTATGGGAAGAATTCGGCGACGTGATGGTCGCCTTGAACAGGATAAAGCCCAAAGGTCTCCATAAGCTCCACGGAAACAAAAGCGTGGAAGGGTTTACTATGCTTTAGGGCTTCATCCCTCAACTCTTTGATTCTGCGCTTAAAAACTAAGTAAACATCCCTCCCATTTGCGCGTGCCTCTAAAATCCATGTGAGATGATTA
This sequence comes from Candidatus Bathyarchaeota archaeon, assembly GCA_018396435.1. Taxonomy (GTDB): domain Archaea; phylum Thermoproteota; class Bathyarchaeia; order Bathyarchaeales; family DTEX01; genus DTEX01. Next base: position 70,123 of record JAGTRG010000001.1, on the reverse strand, counting down.
ACCCCTGCGGATATGAACGCTAACTCCTCCGGTTTGCACCCAACTACTCCCGGTATAAAGTGCCTTGGCCCCCTAACTCCCGTACATAAACCTATAACATTAGCCCTAGTCATTTTCCTAGCAGCCCTACATAACGTGGTTAGTGGATTAGCCTCATTAAAAACAACGGCGTTTGGGCATAGCGTTTCAATATCCCTACATATTTCTATCATTGGCGGTATATGCCTAAGGGACCTTGAGAAGCCGGCTGGACCAACAGTATCCGCGATGGTGTGGTATATACCATATTTCTCAGCAATTTTTACATCCGTTTCAATGCCTTTAACTCCGCCCACGGCTATCGTTATGATTACAAAATCCGCGTTTTTAAGCAGATCTCTCCTGTCCAAGCTCGTTTCAATTTTTAATTCCGCCCTAGTTTCCCCTATAACTCTCGAAGCCACTTTCCTAACAATCTCGAGCTTCTCCTCGTCTATATCTACAAGCCCTATCTCCGCACCCCTGAAAACCTCTGAGGTGGCGATTTCAGCCAGCAATCCAGGTGTAAATGCTACGCTACCAGCTCCTATAACAACCATCTTCAAAGGATAACACCAGCTACAATATTTTTCAGAAAATATTTAAGGCTTAAACAAATTGCGTGACAACTTTTGAGTCACCTTCCAATGAAAAGCTTAAAAGCTTTTAATGGCTGATTATTCAAAACTTATTTAGGTGTTTCAATTGGTAAAAGATGAGATCGTATTAGTTTTAGATGGCGAGCCCGAGGCGAGCATAATAGCGCCAAATGAGGGCCCCTTAGCTTATGCGGCCAGCGAGCTGCAACGTTATGTGTGGCAGATGAGCAATGCTGAGCTGCCGATTGCTGAGAAGAAGACTTACTCAAAGGAATCATGTATCGTTTTTCATGTAAGCACGGGCTCAGTGAAACATGACGGTTACGTCGTGTATGTGAGGGGCGATGATGTTATAATTGAGGCCTCTGAGGAGCGCGGATGCATCTATGGCGCCTATGCACTATTAGAACAGCTGGGCTGCCGCTTTTATGGACCTGAACCCCTAGGTGAAGTTGTGCCGAAATATGGTACGCTAACCTTGCAGAAAAGGCTGAACATTATTTGTGAACCTGCATTTATAAATCGCATACCGTCAAGCGGCACACCTGAGCAGCAGATTAAGTGGGGATTCAACTTCACGCCCTACATATCCACATGCGAAGGCCGGCAGCGAGTTAAAAAATTGGGGTTGAAAACATATACTTGGGGGCATTTTTGGCCTCTTCTAATCGGCATGCGATTCTTCCCTGATGGACGTAAGCCGGAGAAGATGGATTATAAGGGGCGTGAAGATTGGTTGCCGCTTGATGAAAACGGTGTGAGACGTCTTAATCCGCCTTGGCACTTTAGGGAGGGCGGTCAATCGCTTTGCTTCTCAAATCCGCAAGCCTTCGACTGGTTTGTTGAGAATACAGTAAACTGGATTATGACCGAATGTCACGATGCAGATTATGTAAACATATGGTCTGCAGACACAATGCAGATTGCGTTATGCCAATGTAGCAAATGCGTCACTAGATTCTCCACAGGCGACTATCAGCATGCCACAGACTGGTATCTACATATTCAGAATGAGATCCGACAAAGGTTAAATGAACACAATTGGCGAGGCACTTTAGGCTGGATAGCATATCACGGTAGTGAAGAACCTCCCGTATATGTTAACCTACTTGATGAAGGAAGCAGTATGGATTTCCTCTATGCACCGCGCCCAAGGGGAGGAGGACAGCACGGGCCATTCGTGAACGATCACCAGGTTAATTTAAGATATCGCCATAATCTGCAGAGGTGGCTCAGTTATTTAAATAGTCAAAACTATAAGGGTACAAAGACAGTGTTTGAATATTACTACGACCTAGTGCTCCTCGGCAATTTAGCTACAGGTCGAACGTTTCTAATTCCTAAGCATGAAACATTGCAGATGGATATGCAGTTTTATCATAAACAGGGCTTTGAGGGATTCTTCGACTGCAATCCGCCCGCCGACGCGTGGTTTCCAGACCCGCTCTCACGATGGCTCTATCATAGGCTACTATGGAACCCGCATATAGACCTAAAAGCTGCACGGGCAGACTTCTTTAAGCATTACTATGGGACAGCGGCAAATCTGATGCGGGATTTAAGGGAGAAAGTTGAGCATCTAATGTTTGAAAAGCCTACGCGAAAGGTTGTTGATGAACTTTACACTCTAGAGGGAAAAATCAGCGATATTATGCCTATAGCCGGATGCGACGATATTCTGGTCACTCGTGTTAAGGGAATGAAGCTGTGGATTCAATATTGCGCGCTATGTAAGGATAGCGAATTCCATGAGAAGATCACGCATCACAAGGAGGAGGGACGGAACATTGAGTTGGCAATACGCGAGTTGCTTGAGAAGCATGATGATTTTCTCGTCGGCGAAGGATTTATGAGCAAAAATGATATTGCATACCTTGCTGGAGAAGTTGTAAATCGCCATCTTCGAATATTTGAGTAAAGCGATGCATCCGCACGCTGTATATTCAGCAACATCGCATTCGTGGCTTTTCGAAGTTTTCTCTTTAACCCTTAACCTTATCGCGGTTAAAAGTTTAGTAAGTGAAGGTTGAGCGCTATGCTTTTATACGTCCATTTATCTTTGTTGAATAATTAGAATGGTGTATTAGGTTGGGTTTAGTCTCATTCATTAAGGCGAGCATGAGGCTGCTTAAGTTTGCGAAGAAGCCTAGTAGAGATGAACTTTGGCTATCTATAAAAATATGTTTTCTAGGCGTGCTCATAATTGGCCTACTGGGTTTCGTAATATACATGCTCGCAGGCTTCATCAGGGCCAGCATACCCTTACCCGGTGCGTGAAATCTTGAGTGGGGAAGAAGCTAGATTCTACACAGTTGGCACAACGGTCGGTCAGGAAAAAAACGTTGCTAAAATTGTGATGGGAAGGGTTGAGGTAAATGCAATACCGATAAAAGCTATACTTATACCTGAAAACCTAAGGGGCTACATATTTGTTGAGGCTGATAACCCGCATATTGTTGAGCGGGCAGTAACAGGCATTAAACATGTTAAATCCAGGATACCTGGCATTCTACCCTTCTCCGAGGTTGAAAAGTACATCTCATTGAAGCCAGCCATCGAGGAACTAGATATAGACGATATTGTTGAGGTTATTGGAGGGCCATTCAAAGGGATGAGAGCCAAGATAACGGATATAGATAAGGCTAAGGAGGAGATAACAATAGAGTTACTGGAGGCAACTTTCACATTGCCAGTCACGGTCCATGCTGATTACGTTAAGCTAGTAGAGAAAGGGAAGAAGGAGAAGTAATATTATGTCGGCTGAAAAGAGAGTTGTTGAGCTGGTGATCAGTGGAGGGCAAGCGACCGCTGGCCCACCAATAGGTCCAGCTTTAGGCCCATTAGGCTTAAACGTGATGGCAGTAGTGAACAAAATAAATGAGTTAACAAAAGAATATGCTGGAATGAAGGTTCCCGTGAGGGTGACGGTTGATCCGGAAACTAAAACCTTTGAGGTTTCCGTTGGAATACCGACAACCTCAGCCCTGATTGTTAAAGAGGCCGAGATACAGAAGGGCTCAGGTAAACCTAATGTTGAAAGGGTTGGCAACCTCTCTATGCAGCAGGTCGTAAAGATAGCGCAAATAAAGAGAAAAGAGCTCCTAGCAAAAAACCTCAGGTCCGCTGTTAAAGAAATCATAGGTAGCTGCGTTAGCATGGGCGTCACAATTGACGGTAAGAACCCGAAGGATGTTCTTAAAGAAATAGATGAAGGAAAATATAATAGCCTATTTGAAAGCGTCAACAAGGCGGCGTAAACAATAACATTTTTATTTTAACGATTTATATTTCTCTAGTCTCTAGGCTGAGATCGAAATGTCTTTAGAAAGAAAACGTTTGAAAGAGGCCCTTAAAGAGCTGAGGGAGAGAACGCCTAAAAGGAACTTTAATCAATCGATAGAGCTCATTATAAACCTTCAAGATGTAGATTTGAAAAAACCTGAAAACAGAATTCAGGAAACTATTGAACTGCCTCATCCATTAGGTAAAAAAGTAAGCGTATGCGTATTCGCCTCCGGAGACGCTGCGCTCAGGGCGAGAAGAGCTGGAGCAGACATGGTTTTAGAAAGGGAGGAAATTGAGAGTTTAATGGGCGATAAGAAAAAGCAGAGGCAGATAGCGAATAAAGCAGATTCATTTATCGCAACAGCGCCCCTAATGCCAATAGTTGGCAGAGTGTTTGGCGCAATCCTCGGACCGCGGGGTAAAATGCCAACACCCATACCTCCAACAGCAAACATAGAGGGTGAAATTGAGAGACATAGGAAGCTGGTAAGTGTTAGAGCCCGCGGGCAGCCGGTTTTGAGCTGCCGTGTCGGAACTGAAGACATGAGCGACGACGACATAATTGATAATGTTGAGGCGGTTCTAAGGAGAATTGAGGGAAAACTTAAGAGAGGAATAAAGAATGTTTCCTCGCTTTATATTAAAGCGACCATGGGACCCCCGATAAAAGTCAAGATTAAGGAGGATTAATAATGCTAGTTCAGATGCGGTCAACATTACTTGAGAAGTCGGAGAAAATTGATGAGATAAAGGCTTTGATGAAAAAGTACCGCATATTGGGGGTTGCCAACCTACACAAGGTTAGGGCAACGCAGCTGCAGGAGATAAGGAGGAAAATGGAGGAAATTGCCTACTTAAAAGTTTATAAGAATACGTTGGTTGAAAGAGCCCTCAGGGATCTTGGAGAAAATGAATGTGCGGAGAAGCTTAAGGAGTTTATGCAGGGCTCAAATTTATATATATTCACAAATTATAACCCATTTAAACTTGCGCTGCTAATGGAAAAAAGCAGAGTGAAGGCTTCTGCGAAGGCGGGAGATATAGCGACTGAAGACATCGTTGTTCAGGCGGGAAATACGGGGCTTCCGCCAGGTCCAATTATTAGCCAGCTGAATGCTGTTGGGATACCGACGCGTATAGAAAGCGGGAGCGTCTGGGTCAGTAGGGAAACCGTTGTTGCAAAGAAGGGGACGGTGATAAATGAGAGCCTCGCATCCGTCCTATCAAAGCTTGGAATCAAACCGATAGAACTTGGTTTATCGCTTAAAGCCGCGTATGATGAGGGAACAGTTATCACGGAGAGCGATCTGAAATTAGATATCGAAGAGTATAAGAAAAATATTGGAGAAGCCTATGCTCAAGCCCTGAACCTAGCTGTAAATGCAGCTTACCCAACCCATGAAACAGTCACAATATTACTATGTAAAGCAGTTTCTGAAGCAAGAAACCTAGCTATAAATTCCGGCGCCTTCCTGCCAGAGACCCTTCCTGAGCTGATAAGAAGAGCGCATATTGAAGCCTTAACTTTAGAGGCGAAGGTTCAGGAGAAAGGGCAGGCGAGCAGCTGAGTAAAGAAAAAGGTAAATGGATAATTACACCTTCTCCATCTCTAAACCCATGGTTTTTAAAATTTTAATTAGCTGCTCCTTATCAGCGCCTCTTATACCCTTCCAATCAAAAAGGACCTTTTCAATACGCTCTACAGTTTTTATGACGCATTGTCTTAGCATATACTCATCAAAATTTGGCAGAGCATATTTTGGAATCATATGCCCGAAAGCTACATTACTTGTTAAGGCTATTCGAGTAAACTTCTCATTATAGTGTTGCCCGCCAATTCCTAAAATCGCCGGGTAAATTTCACTATTTACAGCCGCTGCCACAGCTCCCCTTGCAACTGCTTCAGCCGCTTTAACATCGCGCCACTGCTCCGGAGAACTACCAAGCTCAGCAAACATCGCTGGAATATCAAGAGATGGACCGTGATGCGTGCATTCATATGAGACTTCATAAGAAAGGCCCATTTCATCCCGAGCCTTTTTCATTTCAACAAGAGCCGCCTTCATAGCGCTTGCCGGCGATATGGATACCTTTCTCGGAAGCCCCCCGAGAGCCGCCTCACCGATGTTTCCTGGGGTATGAACAGAAAGCGTTGGGGTTCCGCTTCTACTACTATGTCTTGATATAAAAATGACCATTCTCAAATTCTTCGGATATGGCAAGTTTTGAGTGTTCACTGGCTCATCATCAGTAAACACTAGCTTAGCCTCTTCAGAATTTTGAGTAATCGCCGAGTAAACAGTGTTCCCGCAGAATTTTTCATTGGTCTCCCTGAAATTGAGTAGTTTTAGGAGGCTTTTAGCTATGTTTAATCCGGCCAGGTCAGCTTTTGAGGCTACAAAAAATATCATTGAGGAACACCAGTATAATGGAGAAGGCATCGTGCTGTGCTTCAGTCAGGTTAGGCTTAAGCCTCTGCGAGCGTTTCCGTGCTTCTCACACCGTTTATGCTATTTATCGCCGTAGTTGCGCTTCTAAGCTCCGCATAATCCTTTACCTCTAAGAGAACAACCATATCGAATCTACCATAGGTCAAATATGCTTTTCTAACGCCTTCGATTTTCCTTATAGAGTTAAGAATAGATTCAGCTTTTGTTGGAATAACTTTTAAGAGGATGCATGCATTTAACATTACATTACCTCCTCAAGCCCTAATATTCCACTTCTATAAGGGTCTCAGTGAAAACCACGCCGCTCAGTCTGCTCATCCTAAGAACCGTTGAACCTAGCTCTTTCATATCCGCGGCCTCAACTTCAGCTACAACATCGTATCTTCCTAGAACTGGAAAAGCCTTTTTAACCCTTTTTATCTGGTTTAACGCTTTAACCACATCCTCAAATTTGCCGTGTTCAGTTCTAATTAAGACGCACGCTGAAACCAAGGTCATCCCCATAATATTTTATGGCGAATCTAATAAATATATTTTGGCTAAGGCGCTGATTGAGGCGATATATTTAAATAAAAAAGTGTTCTTTCCTTGTTATTTGCGGAAACCTTCACAGAGGGCTTAGCTGAAGATGTCAACTGGATTCAGACATATCGTCCGCATAGTGGATAAAGATGTTGATGGGATGAAAAATGTAGTGGACGCTCTAAGCGATATTAAAGGCGTGGGCATAAGGCTTGCATACATAATTGCTGAGAAAGCCGGAATTTCACCTGAAACGAGGGCGGGTTATCTAACTGATGAGAAAATTGATGAAATTGAAGAAATTATTAGAAACCTTCCCGATCACGGCATCCCAAGCTGGCTTTTTAATCGCCGACGGGATATAGAGTCCGGAAAGGATCTGCATCTAATTTCTTCAGATATTGATTTGCAGGTTAAGGCTGACGTAGAAAGATTAAAGAGCGTTTGGTGTTGGCGTGGTTACCGCCATGCTTACGGACTTAAGGTTCGAGGACAAAGAACTAAAACCACTGGTAGAGCTGGTAAAACTGTGGGCGTTTCGAAATCTAAAGTCAGGAGGTGACGGCTGTGGGAGACCCTAAGAAGCCTAAGAAAAAATATGAGACCCCTCGATTCCCATGGAGAAGCGACGTACTTCAAAGCGAACTTGTGTTACTTGGGCAGTATGGTTTAAGGAATAAACGTGAACTTTGGCGTCATAAAACGATGCTTTCAAAGTTTAGAGGCGTAGCGAGGTCTTTAATGAGCATGCCAGCTGAGAGAAGATCTAAACTTGAGGCGGAGCTTTTAGGGAAACTTAAGCGCTTAGGATTTTTATCTGAAAACGCCGTATTAGACGATGTTCTAGACATGACTGTTGAAGATGTTCTTGAGAGAAGATTGCAGACAATAGTTTTTAAAAAGGGATTAGCTAAAACTCCCAATCAGGCCCGCCAGCTTATAACGCATGGACACATAACCGTAAATGGCAGGGTGGTCTATTCCCCAAGCTACATCGTAAGTAAAGAGGAAGAGAAGAGCATAATGTACTCGTCTACAAGCCCCTTCAGCAATCCAGAGCATCCATTGAGGCTAGTTATAGAGGCATCATCTAAATCCAGCGGAGGTGAAGGATAAGGTGAGCAGTAGGAAAGAGGAGAAATGGGGGGTAGCTCACATATACAGCTCCTATAATAATACAATAGTTCACATAACTGATCTTTCAGGGGCGGAAACAATAGCAAGGGCATCTGGAGGAATGTTCGTTAAGGCTGATAGACAGGAGTCATCACCATATGCGGCTATGAGGGCAGCAGCATACGCAGCCAGCGTAGCGAAGGATAAAGGGATAACCGCTGTACACATAAAGGTTCGTGCACCAGGCGGCTCAGGACCAAGGACGCCCGGTCCAGGAGCTCAGGCGGCCATAAGGGCTTTAGCCAGGGCAGGTTTCAGGATGATTGGGCGTATAGAAGAGACCACTCCCATACCCCACGATGGCACTAGGCGTAAGGGCGGGCGTAGGGGTAGAAGAGTTTAGCCCTATAGAAGCATGTAGAAAGGAAAGATTGAAATATCCCTCTTTGCTCTCTATGAGAAAACGTTCATCGCTCCACAGAGGATTAAGTCATGCGTGTAAATCTGCTTGAGAAGAATGATTTTTCTATGCATTTCATAGTGGAGGGAATAAATGCTCCATTAGCGAATACGCTTAGGAGAATAATTCTCTCAGAAGTTCCCACAATGGCCATGGATGATATAATAATATATGAGAATTCATCTGTTCTTCATGATGAAATCCTCGCTTTAAGATTAGGGTTAATCCCCCTTAAAACAGATCTAGATTCATATAATCTTCCGGAGAAATGCGTCTGTAAAAGCGATCTTGGATGCAGCCGCTGCAGGGCGATCTTAACCCTCAATGTTGAGGCGGAGAACGGCATTCGCATAGTATATTCCGGCGACTTAATTCCAGAGGACCCCAGGGTGGTACCTGTGAGCGATAAAATCCCAATAGTCAAGTTGGCAACTGGGCAAAAGATAAGGCTTGAAGCATACGCGAAGCTTGGCAGGGGGAGGGAACATGCTAAGTGGCAGCCCGTCTCATCCTGCATTTACAGATATGTGCCAATGCTTAAGATAGACAATTTAACATGCGATGCCTGCGGGAAATGCGTTGAAATCTGCCCGAAGGGGGTTCTCGCTAAAGAAGGCGGCGGCATAAAGATTGTGAAGGAAATGGAATGCATATTATGCAATGACTGCGTGAGGGCTTGCGAGAAGAAGCCTACGCCAATTCAAGTGAGCTGGGATGAGGATAAATTCATATTTTATGTTGAGTCAACAGGCGCCTTACCTGTTGAACGAATAATATTTGAGGCGCTAAAGATTTATGAAGATAAATATTCTGAATTTATAAGCCAGATTGAGGGTTTATCAGATGAGATTGAAAAATCTTAAAATCACTAATCCGGAGCTTATAAGGCTGATACGCTTTTTAAGAGAGGCCGCTAAGGAGAATGAAGCCAGCATATGGAAAACCGTGGCTGAAAACCTAGCGAAGCCTAGAAGAAAACGCATAGCCGTTAATGTAAGCCGCATAAACCGCTACACAAAAGATGGTGATGAAGTTGTTGTTCCCGGCAAGGTTTTAGGCGCCGGATTAATAACCCACCCAGTTAAGGTTGCAGCCCTCGACTTCTCGGATCGGGCACGCCAGAAAATAATTAAGGCAAAGGGGAAATGTTTACCTATACCTGAACTAATAAAAGCGAACCCTAAAGGTTCTAACGTTAAAATAATTAGGTGATTTACAGATGCGCGCGGTTATCAATAGTAGTACAACTATAATTGACGCCGAGGGTTTAATCCTTGGGAGAATGGCCAGCATAGTTGCTAAAAGACTTCTCAGCGGCGAGAAAATCATCATAGTGAACGCTGAAAACGCAGTAATATCGGGTAAAAGGCTCAGTATAATCCGGGAAAAACGTGAGTTTCTTCAAGTTGGGCATCCCAAAAAGGGGCCTATTCACCCCCGAAGACCAGACAATATTGTTAAAAAAGTTATACGCGGTATGCTACCATATAAAACCCCGCGTGGAAGGGAAGCGTTTAAAAGGTTGAGGGTGTATGTGGGTATTCCTGAAGAATTTAAGGGTAAAAACATGGAAACTATTTCTGAGGCTGATGTAAGCAGGTTAAGGGGCCGCTACATAACTGTTTCCGAACTGGCTCAAGCCATTAAAGGATAGGTGAATAGTAATGTCAAGTTCAACAGCGAAGAAAGTTTTGGTTGTAAGTGGAAAACGGAAAACTGCAATTGCAAAGGCAACCGTGAAGCCTGGAATGGGAAGGATACGCGTAAATAATGTGCCGATTGAGATATATGAACCTGAGGTTGCACGCCTAAAAATCCTTGAGCCCCTAATTAATGCTGGAAAGGAAGCTTGGAAGAACCTAGATATAAATGTTAAGGTGGAGGGCGGCGGATTTATGGGTCAAGCTGAAGCGGCTAGAATGGCAATTGCTAGGGCACTGGTTAAATGGACGAAAAGTACACATATAAAATCAGCGTTCCTGAAGCTTGACAGAACTTTAATATCCGGAGACCCTAGAAGGAAAGAGCCTAAAAAGTTTGGTGGGCCGGGCGCTAGGGCTAGAGACCAGAAGAGTTATAGGTGAAGATCACATTACTTTTGGGAAGGTTTGAGAAGATGATAATTCCTGTGAGATGCTTCACGTGCGGTAAACTTATAGGTGATAAATGGGAGGAATTCGCTAGAAGAGTGAAAAATGGCGAGAGCCCGGAAAAGATTCTTGACAGTTTAGGTCTAATACGCTATTGCTGCCGGCGGATGTTTCTATCGCATGTTGAAGTAATAGATGATCTCATAAAATTTTATGAAAGAAGGAAGGAAGCTGAGGAGGAATAGAGAAGTAATGTCAACCGTAATTGAGGATGTAAGAGCGAGAAAGATCTTTAACAGCAGGGGAGAAGCAACAATAGAGGTTGAAATAACAACAATTGATGGCTTTGGAGTGGCTTCCGCGCCCAGCGGAGCAAGCAAGGGGAAAGCTGAAGCGATTGCTTACCCGCCTGGCGGCGTGGAGGAGGCGGTAAGGAAGGTTGAGGAGCTAATAGCGCCTGAACTTATAGGGTTAAATGCCGATGAGCAGGAGGATATAGACAACATTCTCCACGAGCTCGACGGAACCAAAAATTTCATGAAGATCGGTGGAAACACGGCTTACGCTGTATCTTTAGCCGCTGCTGATGCAGCAGCAAACTCGTACGGTATGCCGCTCTTCCAGTATTTAGGCGGATATTTAGCGTGCAACATGCCTTATCCGCTTGGCAATGTTCTTGGCGGCGGTAAACATGCTCTTGGCAAGGTTCCGGACATACAGGAATTTCTAGTTTTACCCATCGGCGCACCTAACTTTATTACTGCTGCTGAAGCGAACATTAGGATTCATAGGAGGATCAAGGATCTGCTGATCAGGGTTGATCCATACTTCACTGGTGGGAGAGGGGATGAGGGGGCTTGGGCTCCAAACATATCTAATGAGGAAGCGCTTGAAGTTGTCTCAAAAGCTTGCGAAGAAGTCTCTAATGAGGTTGGCTTTAAATGTAGGGTAGGCTTAGACGTTGCTTCCTCATCGCTTTGGGATCTAAACAGACAGTGCTACGTATATGCAAATGAGGGCGTTAAGAGGGATTCCGGCGAGCAGCTTGAGTACATTTTAGGTTTAATTAAAAAATATAATCTCATTTACGTTGAGGATCCATTCCATGAGGATGATTTTAGGAGCTTCAGCGAGCTAACATCCAAGGTTAAGGGTTGCCTAATATGCGGCGATGACCTTTTCGTTACGAACGAGGAACGCTTAAACGCAGGTATATCTGAAGGAGCTGGAAACGCAATAATTATTAAAATGAATCAGGTTGGAACATTAACGGATACTTGGAAAACAGCTAGATTGGCTAAGGAAAGCGGATATGTGCCGGTGGTATCTCACAGATCCGGAGAAACAACATCATTCCATATAGCGCACTTGGCCGTAGGGTTCGGCTGCCCAATAATAAAGACCGGTGTAGCTGGGGGAGAGCGCATAGCGAAGATTAATGAACTCGTATACATCGAGGAGATTCTAGGCGATAGGGCGAGAATGGCTAGAATAAAAATTTAGGGGAAGTGAAAAATGTCTTTTAAGGAGAAGACTGATAGTGAAGCTGGCATAACAACTGAGACGCTACTGCTTTTATCACATGACATACTGCTCTCAGCTGGTGTGCATATTGGAGCGAAAATCAAGACGAGAGATATGGAGCCATTCATCTATAAAGTTAGAAGCGACGGGCTCTTCGTCCTAGACATAAAGAAGATTGATGAGCGGATAAGGATTGCAGCCAAGTTCCTTAGCAGATTCGACCCTCCTAAGGTCACTGCCACAGCTGTGAGGTTGTACGCTAGGGAGCCCGTTGCAAAGTTCTGTGAGGTAACAAGGGCGACACCAGTCATAGGGCGCTTCATTCCAGGTTTACTTTTAAATCCGCTTTATCCAGAGAGAATTGAACCGGACGTTATATTGGTCTCAGATCCTAGGGCTGACGCTCAAGCCGTTAAAGAGGCGACGAGCGTAGGTATACCGGTTGTAGCCTTATGCAGCACGGACAACGATTTCACAAACGTGGACTTGGTTATACCAACAAATAATAAGGGTAGGAGAGCGCTTGCTGTAATATATTGGCTTTTAGCCAGGCAGATACTCCGCGAAAGAAATGAAATCCCGCCGGATGGCGACCTCACAGTTTCTATGGATGATTTTGAGGTTAAGCTCGTTGAGAAAACGCAGCAGCAAGAAGAGTAAAGCAGTGAAAGCTTGCTAAATATTCACTACCTCTGTTTCCGTTACAGCGCATGCTTAGGCTAATATTTTATATTTTCCTTTAAGAATACTTTACTTAGTTGATTTATGGGAGGATAATAATGCTGTCAAGCAGAGTTAGGTATCCGAGGTATGCTGGGAGCTTCTACGCTGGCTCAAAAGAATCTTTAAGAAGGCAAATAGAGGGATGCTTCACCCACAAGTTCGGCCCAGGCAGGCTTCCAGAGCTTCAGGAGAATGGACCGCGGAGAATCATCGGGCTTATCTGCCCCCATGCCGGATACATGTATTCCGGACCTGTTGCTGCTAACGCTTACTATCAGTTGGCTAATGATGGACGCGTCGATTTATTCGTGATTCTAGGTCCGAACCATCAGGGTATTGGAAGTGGCGTTGCAATTATGGATCGAGGTATTTGGCGTACGCCTCTAGGCGACAGCGAGGTGGATGGTGATGCTGCTAGGGAAATTCTCCGCCGCTCCGGCATAATTGATGCCGATGAAACCGCCCATGCCTATGAGCATTCAATAGAGGTTCAACTTCCCTTTCTCCAGTACATTTACGGATCGTTTAAGTTTGTTCCAATATGTTTTTTGATGCAAGATCTTGAAACTGCCCGAGAGGTCGGTCAGGCGCTGGCTGAAGCTCTTAAGGATAAAAATGTTGTCATAATAGCCTCATCCGACATGACCCATTATGAGCCTCATAAAAGGGCAAGCGAGAAGGATAGAGCGGCTATAAATGCAATATTACAATTTGACGAAGAACTCTTTTATTCAACTTTGGAATCACGTAATGTAACTGCCTGCGGCTATGGTCCTATAGCGTCGCTCATAGTTGCATCGAAGAAGCTAGGTTTCAAAAATGCTGAACTCCTGAGCTATAAGACAAGCGGAGATATAACCGGCGACATGTCGGCTGTCGTCGGCTATGCTGCCTTAGCGATAACCAAGTGACGGTTTGGTTAAAACCCGCTTAAAAATTTTAAGTGGGGAATTACCGGTTGATGTTGCAATCTAGGGCTTCAGCGCCCGCTAAAATCATACTGTTCGGTGAGCATTTCGTTGTTTACGATAAGCCAGCGATAGTTATAGCCATTAATAAAAGGGCTTACGTAACCGCCAGACCTAGAGCGAATGGGGAGATCCTCGTTAAATCTGAAAACATGGGGGTTTCAGGAATATTCTCATCTGACGACAGGTATCAGCCTATTGAGGGAGGAACGGAAGCGGAGCGCAAGCTTAAGCCAATATACACCGTTGCAAGGAGACTCCTATCCATATCAGGTGAGAATGTGGGGTTTGAGTTGCATGTGGATTCAAGGATCCCAGTTGCCTCCGGATTAGGCTCATCAGCCGCTGTGGCTGTTGCATCAGCCGCAGCTTTAGGAAAACTCTTGGAGATCAACCTCAGCAAAGAGGAGATTTTCAGGGTAGCTTTCGAAGCTGAAAGGCTTATTCATGGGAATCCTTCCGGCGTGGATCCGGCAATATCAACCTACGGTGGCATCCTAATGTATCGTAGAAGCATAGGAATGGAGCGGTTGACCATAGACGTGGATCTGCCGCTTGTTGTTGGCGATACTAAAATTGAACGAGTGACTGGTGAAATGGTTTCTCGGGTAAGTAAGCTCAGAGAGCGAAACCCGCTTATAGTTAACAAGATCATGGACATGGGCGGCGACCTAGCTGCCTTAGGGGTTAAGGCGCTAGAAAGCGGGGACCTAGAAACTTTAGGGGATCTGATGAATATCAATCATGCGCTTCTATATGCTGTCGGTGTTTCCAGCGATGAAATCGAGAGGCTCGTGTATGCAGCGAGGAAAGCTGGAGCTTTAGGTGCCAAGCTGACTGGCGCGGGAGGAGGGGGCTGCATTATTGCCTTATCTAGACGCATGGATCTTAATAGGGTTGCAGAAGCCATTAGGCATGCTGGTGGGGAAGCATTCATCACCGAGATGACTTTGGAGGGCGTGAAGGTTGAAGAGTAAACCCGTAATGCTTAAGCTGGGCGGCTCAGTAATAACTGTGAAGGATAAGGTTTTAACGCCGAATACCGAGGCGATTGATAGGCTGGCTGGGGAGATAGCGGACTCCAAAGTCTCTCATCTAGTGATCGTTCACGGCGGTGGAAGTTATGGGCATTCAATAGCCGCTAAGTATAAGATTGCCGAGGGCTTTAAAGGCAAACATCAGCTAATAGGCTTTTCCGAAACCCACAATGCCATGGTTTCATTGAACAAGCTTATTGTCGAGTCATTAATAGGTAAGGGGCTTCCAGCCCTCAGCATACCGCCCTCCTCATTTATCATAACCAAGAATGGAAGAATACATGATCTCCCCCTAGACATAATGACGCATGCCATTAGCATGGGCTTCATACCGGTTTCATACGGCGACTCAGTGCTTGATCATGATAGAGGCTTTGCAATACTCTCCGGAGACCAGTTAATCTCTGTTTTGGCTGTTAAATTAGGCGCTGAAAAAGTGATCGTGGGCGTGGATGTGGACGGACTCTACACTTCCGACCCAAAAACCAGTCCCTCAGCTCAGCTTGTTGAGCATGCTACTCTTGAGGATCTTGAAAAACTAGTCGGAGGGGTCAGCGGCTCCAGGGCTATTGATGTAACCGGTGGGATGAGGGGGAAAATTTTTGAGTTAACTTTACCAGTTATGAAAGGTATTGAAGTATTGATTGTGAACGCGCTGAAACCCGGCAACATTTGCAGGGCATTATCCGGGAAAAATGTTATGGGAACTAGGATCGTTAAGGGGTGAAGATGAATCGACATAACAAGAAGTAGAAAAGAGGATCATTTAAGAATCTGCCTAGAAAAGAATGTTGAGGCAAGAAGGATAACAACGGGCTTTGAAGAAGTCTTCCTGATACATCAGGCGTTGCCAGAGTTGAATCTAAGCGATGTGAAAACTGAAACAATATTCCTTAACCACAGATTCTCGGCTCCAATAATAGTTGAGGGCATGACCGGTGGAACATCAAAGGCTCTTGAGATAAACTCTGCGATAGCCCAGGCCGTTGAGGAGCTGGGTTTAGGGATGGGTGTTGGAAGTCAACGTGCAGCCCTAGAAAACCCAGAGATGGAAAAAACATTCGCAGCCGTTAGGGAGAAGGCTCCGAAGGCGTTTATAATATCAAATATTGGCGGCCCCCAAATCGCGGGGGAATGCGATATTAATAAGATAAGTAGGGTGGTTGAAATGATTAATGCCGATGCCCTGGCAATACATTTGAACCCGCTTCAGGAGGCAATTCAGCCTGAGGGAGAAAAGGTGTATTCTGGGGTCATAGATAATATAAGGAGGCTGGTGGAAAAGTTGGATGTTCCGGTAATTGTTAAGGAGACCGGCTCGGGGATATCAGCTGAGGCTGCAAGAAGTCTTAAGGAGGCGGGGGTTGCATGCATAGATGTTGCTGGGGCGGGCGGAACAAGCTGGGCTGCCGTTGAATATTATAGGGCCGTGGAGCGGGGAGACGCTTTCGGGCGGGATCTAGGTTTACTGCTTTGGGATTGGGGGATACCAACCGCCATAAGCCTAGTTGAGGTTGCCCAATCAGTTGATTTACCAGTAATAGCGTCAGGCGGCTTGAGATCCGGATTAGATGTGGCGAAGGCTATAGCCCTAGGGGCATCAATGGCCGGGTTAGCCCGCCCAATACTGATATCTGCGTCTAGAGGTTATGAAGATGTCACAAAGACCCTGCGCTCACTCATAGAACATTTGAAGAACATCATGTTTCTCGCCGGGGCTGCGTCGATAGGGGAGTTAAGGGAAGCTCCGTTAGTTATATTGGGCAGAACCGCTGAGTGGCTTAAAGCCAGAGGCTTTAATCCGGAAATTTACGCTAGGAGGAAACCTAAAAGATGAGCGGAAAGAATGTCGAGGAGATCCTTGAGAGTTATGCTAAATTGGTAGATGAGCGCATTGAGAAGTATATACCAAGAAGATTTACGGATAAATCGCTACTTTTCAGAATTGTACCACCGAAATATCGATTAGACCTAGAGGCCGTAAACAGATCTATAAGTGGGCCTTTATGGGAATTTCTGGGTAGAGGCGGCAAAAGATGGAGGCCTGCGCTCTTCCTACTCATATATGAGGCTTTAGGCGGAGAACCCTCGGAGGCACTAGACTTCGCCATAATACCTGAAGTTATTCATAATGGAACCCTGATAGCCGATGATATTGAGGACTCGTCTGAAATGAGAAGGGGTAAACCATGCACATATAAAATATTCGGTGTTGATGTAGCCATAAATCTCTCTCAAGCCATGTATTTTCTGCCCATGATAGTTCTCAGCGAAAAAGGGGATGCTATCCCCCAGGATAGGACTAGGCAGATATATGAAGTATATGTTCAGGAGATGATAAACTTAAGCCTCGGGCAGGCAATAGACATAGCGTGGCATAAAGGGCTAGTTCCAGCAGATGAAATCGTTGAGGAAAATTACCTTCAGATGTGTGCCTATAAAACAGGGACGCTTGCGAGGATGGCTGCTAAGATGGCTGCAGCATTAGCTGGCGCCAGCAATGATACGGTTGAGAAGATAGGTAGATTTGCTGAATCAATCGGTGTTGCCTTCCAAATACAAGATGACATACTGGACATTGCTGGTGAAGAGTTTGCCAAAGGTAAAGGCGGGCTTGGAATGGATATAACTGAGGGCAAACTAACCCTAATGGTCATATATACCCTCCAGAACGCCGCGCAGGATGATAGGAAGGAACTGCTAAAAATACTTGGCATGCACACGAGGGATGAGAATCTTAAGAGAAAAGCCGTGGAAATAATGAGGAAATATGGCGCCATCGAATATGCTAAGACAACAGCGGCGAGGATTGTTGAGGAAAGCTGGAGGGAAATTGAGAAGATCCTCCCTCCCTCCGAGGCGAAGGAGAAAATTAAGATGCTTGCCGAATATTTAATCCAGAGGAAGATTTAATGCTTCTAAATCTTTAATCTTCTGTGAGGCGCCGCCGCTTGAGCGTTCCAACAAGTAACCTAGATTCCGTTAAAGAAGAAATACGGAGATTAGCCCTATTAAACGCCTTATCCCATGATGGGAAGGCGCAAAGTAAACCTGTTTTAGGTAAGCTTCTAGGTGAAAAGCCTGAGCTCAAAAGCATAATTAAAGAAGTTATCAGATTAGTGGATGAGATAGTTGAGGAAGTTAATGAAATCCCTATTGAGGAGCAGATAAGGATAGTTGGGGATTCATGGCCGGGGGCGCTTGCGAGGGAAAGAGTGAGGGGAAAGGCTGAAGAAAAGGTTCTTCCACCGTTACCAAACATTGAGAAATATGAGCGCGTTACAACACGCTTCGCACCCAACCCCGACTGCGTATTACATTTAGGCTCAGCGCGGGCGATAATTCTAAGCCATGAATATGCAAGAATGTATCGCGGGCGGTTCATACTGAGATTTGAGGATACAGATCCAAGGCTGAAGAAGTCCTCATTACAATTCATGGACCTAATTAGGGATGATCTTGATTGGCTGGGCTGCCATCCAGACGAGGAGTATGTTCAGAGCGATCGAATTGAAATATATTATGATTATGCTGAGAAAATGCTCAATGATGGCTATGCATACATTTGCACATGCCCAACTGATGAAACCCGTAAAAGGATTAGAGCCGGCGAGCCTTGCCCTTGTCGAAGCCTTAAACCCGAGGAGAACATACGTCGATGGGAAGCAATGCTGAATGGAACCTACGCTGAGGGGGAGGCTGTGATGCGGATAAAAACCGATTTAGATCACCCCAATCCGGCTGTTAGAGACTGGCCGGCCTTTAGAATTATAGATGCCAAGAGGCATCCGCATCCAAGGGTTGGCTCAAAATATAGGGTTTGGCCGCTCTATAACTTCGCATGCGGCGTGGATGACCACCTGATCGGCATAACGCATATTATACGCGGAAAGGAGCATCTGACCAACCAGGAAAGACAGAAATATTTATACCGCCACCTAGGATGGGAATATCCTGAAGCGATACATTACGGAAGGCTTAAAATTGAAGGCGCCTCGCTTAGCAAATCCAAGATTCTACGCGGAGTCCGAGAAGGATTATACGCTGGTTGGGATGATCCTAGGCTGGCAACTTTCCTAGCCCTGAGGCGCAGGGGCATAAAGCCGGAGGCCATAAGGAGGCTTATACTTGAGATCGGCCCGAGGCCGGCTGATATAACGTTGAGCTGGGACAACCTCTACGCATATAATAGGAAAATTATTGACCGTGAAGCCGAAAGATACTTCTTTATATGGGACCCGGTGGAACTCACAGTCAAGAATATTAGTAAAGAATACATTGCGCAGATACCTTTACACCCAGACTATCCTAATTGGGGGAAACGCATCTTCCAGATTAAGCCAGTAAACGGTGAAGCGCATTTTCTAATATCTGGTCAAGATGCTAAGATGCTTAAGCCAAAAGTTGTAGTGCGCCTCATGGAGCTATTTAACATTGAGATTGAAAATATCAGCGAAGAGCATGCGGTCTCAAGTTTCCACAGCGAAACGTATAGTGAAGCGAGAAAAATCGGCGCGCAGCTTATCCACTGGATTCCGGAGAATACGGGATTACCATGCGAGATCATTATGCCGGATAACTCTGTAGTAAACGGTTTAGTTGAAGATAACTTCAGAGGCGTTTTTCCAAATAAAATTGTGCAGTTTGAACGTTTCGGCTTTGCCAGAATTGAAAGGGTTTATGGAAAAATTGTGGCGGTCTTCACGCACAGGTAGATTTTTAATGCAAAATTATTATATAAACGTCAAAAACATTATAATTTGAAGCATTAAATGGGTTGTGAAGAAAATGAAGATTGCTTTATGCGGCTATTTGGGCTCGGGATGCACCGAGGTTGCCGAAATACTCTCCGGAAAATTCAATTTGGAAATAGTGAATACGAGCGGAATCCTTACGGCTATAAGGGATTTTGATGTTCTAAGCAGATCCGGCGAAGTCGATTTAGACATGATCATAAAAAATAAGCTTGAGGAGATTCTGCAGAGAGACAACATAATAGTTGAGGGCAGATCGGCCTTCTTCTTGCTCGATAGAAAAGACTTGATAAAGATATTTTTGAACGCATCGTTTGAGGAGAGAGTTAGGCATGTTGCCAGCAGAAGGGGCATACCGATCGATGAGGCAAAAGATGATGTTGAAAGAAGCGATAGGGATCGAAATAGCATAGTTCAAAGGTTCTTCAGAAAGGATTATGTGGATCCAACAGATTTCGATTTCACAATAAGAACTAACTTGAAGACTTTTGCAAAAATCGCGGACATAATTGCCGACGTCATCAAAGGGTTCTCATCTATTCAACAACGCTAATATCTTTCCTTTTCCAAAAGAGCAGCGAAATCGGGGAATCAATTTGTTTAGCGCGTGAGCACCAAATGATCATCAGCGTACAATATGGTAAGGGCGCAATCAATGTAGATTTGCCGGATGGAAATGTAATAGCCATTTTAAGGTCTGCTGATTTTAAGCCGGTGATCAATGAAGCTGAGGCCATTAGAAACTCGTTGAATACGCCTATAGGTGATGATCCGCTCTCCTTGGCTGCCTCTAGAAAAAGCAGGATAACTGTTGTTGTAAGCGACTACACGCGGGCGACGCCGAATAAGATTTTGTTACCGCCAGTAATTGATGCTATTAAAAAAGCCGGTCGGAGAGCAGATGAATTGAAAATTTTGGTGGCTTACGGGCTTCATAAATCAGCCTCAGAAGATGAGCTTAAAGAATTTCTAGGCGGAGAAACCCTTGAGGAGGTTGAGGTTATAAATCATGATGCTGAAGATGAAAAGAGCATCATTTACCTTGGTGAAACATCCTTTAGAACACCAGTTTACGTGAATAGGCTTATAGTTGAATCGGATCTTGTTGTGCTTACAGGGCTTATTGAGCCGCATTTCTTCGCCGGATACAGCGGTGGGAGAAAAGCGATTCTGCCGGGTGTTGCTGGGAAAGAATCCATATTCCATAATCATAGCTTCAAAATGATTATGCATCCGCTTTCACGCTACGGTGTTCTCAGCGGAAACCCAGTACATGAGGATATGGTTGAAGCTGCGAAGATGATTAAGCAAACATACTTAGTAAATGTTGTGATTGATAGAAATCATAAGATTACCGGGGTATTCGCCGGAGACATTTTTAAGGCCCATCTAGAGGGCGTTAAATTCCTAGACGCGCATGTGAAGGTTAAGTCTCCATCTAGGGCTGACATAGTGATAACGAGTAACGGCGGCTATCCGTTGGATAGAGATCTGTATCAGGCAGTTAAGGGCATGGCAACAGGTGAGTTAATCGTAAGAAGGGGAGGCGTAATAGTGATTTTCGCCGAATGCATAGATGGAATAGGCAGAGGGCATGAAAACTTTTATCAGCTTATAGCTGAAACAAAAAACCCTGAAGAAACATTGGAAAGAATAAGGCGGGAAGAACCGATTAAGGATCAATGGGAGGCTCAAATATTAGCGCAGATACTGAAGAAAACGAATGTTATTCTCGTAACAAAAAATATAAAACATAGTTTAATCGAGGAGATGCATATGATCCCTGCCTCAAACTCTGAAGAAGCCCTTGAAGAGGCATATCGCCTTGCCGGCAGAAACTCCAGAATCGCCGTTGTGCCAGAAGGCCCCTACGTAATACCGGCGGTTGAAAATTAGGGGAACTCTTATTTCCAGGTTCAACATGCAAATTCATTTTTGAAGCTACTGTTTTATGTGCTTATTACTGGGCTGAGCAGCTCACCGATATTACTTAAGAAAGCTTGGATTTAATTAACTTTTATATAAGGTTTAACCGTAATGTATATAGGGAAATTGTTTATAGCTTAGGGATAAACATATGAAACCGAGACATGTGTTGATGAGGTTGAGTGATGAATATGCCGAAACCGTTCTATGTTAAATTTGAGGTACCGAGTGAGGTTGTGAACGCCACTTACGAAGCTGTGCAGATAGCTACTAGAACCGGCAAAATACGTAAAGGAACAAATGAGACAACGAAGGCTGTGGAGAGAGGAATAGCTAAACTGGTTGTAATAGCTGAGGATGTTGACCCACCTGAGGTTGTTGCGCATCTCCCATTGCTCTGCGATGAACGTAAAATACCTTATGCGTATGTGCCAAGCAAAACTAAGCTGGGTTCAGCTGTCGGAATAGAGGTTCCAGCAGCGTCGGTATGCATAATTGAGGCCGGCGAGGCTGCCGACCTCATTAGGGAAATCATAACTAGGATTCAAAAGATTAAGGGAGGCTAAGCAATTTGAGCAGAAGGGAAACTAAAGAAACTAGGGAAGAGAGGGCTTCTGAGGAGGGTGCGCCAACACCGGCTGAGGTGATTCAGGTGATAGGGCGAACTGGGGTAACCGGCGAAATAGAGCAGGTTAGGGTTCGAGTTCTTGAGGGGCCGGATAAGGGTCGAATAATAACCAGGAACGTTAAGGGACCCATTAGGCTAGGCGACATATTGATGCTGAGGGAGACGGAGAGAGAAGCTAGAAAAATAAAGTAGAAGGAAGAAATGTCCGCTGACATGTAATCAAAGAACCTCGGGGGATTTGAGGAGAAATGCCTAAACCTCGCCGCTGCTCCTTTTGCGGTCACGAGTTTAACCAGGGAACTGGAATAATGTATGTGAATAATGATGGGACAATATTGTGGTTCTGCTCAAGTAAGTGTAGAAAAAACTTTCTAGTTTTGGGGCGTGATCCTCGGAAACTTAAGTGGACTGCGTTTTATGGGCAAGAAGAAAGAGCCGGAAGGGAAAGGGCCTCAGCATCCAGAACTTAGCTGCCTCACATCTAAGCCTTTATCTAACAATTTTCTGTTTTAGAAGAGCGGTGGCACAAAAACCGTTAGGACAGCGAATGGTTCGACGACTTTCACTATGCTGTGTTTTACGCCTTTAGGAACATAGGTGAATGTTCCTTCATGTATTTCTTTTTCACCTAAGCCCTCAATGAACATTACGGCTTTGCCCCTAATGCAGTACTCCATCTGGTCGCATTCATCATGCGCATGCAAATCGATCTTCATTTTTTCATCAAGCATGCTGAGCCTGACGCTGGCTGTCGATGTATCGCTTTTAGACAGAAGAATCTTCACTGGAAAGGACATGCTTCCGCCTGACTCTATCTCTCTTTCATATCTAATTATGGGCTTCAAATATCCACCCCTATAGCATGCATCCACTAAATGTTAAGGCAAGCTAGATAAAATTTTTGGTTTCCAAAATTTTTTAAAGATTTATATCGTGGGCGCCTTGTGTTCCACGTAACTAACACCCAACCTCACAGACGAGCGGGCTTCGCTCCCCTCCGACGGGCTCTCTCATACGTGGAGTTTTGCGCCCACGCCCGCCGTGTCCCGCAACTGGGTAAACTCTCCCTCATATACGGATGATTTATCATCCATATTGGTTGAGTCCGTCTCTGCGGGCCCAGCCTGACAGGCTAGAGGGTTCCGGCGGGATTAAGGCTCCTCGGATCATCGCCAGAAATAACAGATGATGGAAATCTAAGATAAACTTTACTCCCAAAATGTAGCTTTGCTCTAATGCCTAGTCTTCTCCATGGCGTTTTGGAGAACCTCATGAACTTGATAGGGGTTACGTAACGCAACAAGCGTTGGCATATAGGCATGCTCGGGCCAGCCGGCGGCTGTTGATATTTTTATGCTTCCGGTTCCAAAGATCCTGTCAACTAGGTCCACTGTCACGTAGATCTCCTGCATTTTGTCAAAGTCGATTATTCTTGTGTCAATGCCTATCGCCCCGGTTTGAATTAGAATTCTTCTGTCAGTTATTACGTAGAATGTGTTATTGTATGCTATGGCATTCCGAGCGACTGGACCAAAGAGCATTAAAAGTCCGAAAAAGATCTGGAGTGCGAATATTGCAAGAAAGCCGTAGGGTATAGGTATATGAACAATGGATATGCTGACCATAGCGCCCACAAAAATAAAGAGACCTACAAGGACGAAGCCCCACATATGCTCAAGGTGCAGTATAAACGATTCAAAAACAGGCTTCCTCCACAATAGAACCCGCTCATCGCTTCTAAGAATGCTTGAGATACGCTTTGGCAATTCCCCCATATCTTCATGCATGCTTAATCATGCTTGAAATGACCTAAGATAAAATATAAATATTGTTGCGGACGGTTCATCCACTCTTAAGGCGCTGCCAAATTTTGTCGAGTTCTATCTCGAATGCTGCCGCTGGATTTTCCAGATTCCAGTTTTGAAGAACTTGCGGATGTATCTCGCCTATTAATCCCGCTTTCTCCCCCTCGACAATTATTTTTCCAGCTCTTCCATCAATGAAGCTTCCGTGGCTTGTCTCCTCCAGGCTGTATTCCAGCTCCAGATTGGTGAATAATGCGTCGAGAACGGATTTAGCCTCTGAGAAGCATGCGCTTGAATGTATTGTTACGCATGCCAGCTTTTCCAAATCTCTCGCCTTATTTATTTGCTCCTCATCATGCACAACGCAGTAGCCAACCTCAAAAATCCTCTGAGGATATTCAACATGCGTGTTATGGCTTAGAAATTCCATCAGGTTTGGAAGAAGCCAATTTCTGAGACAAGTCATTGATGAAACCTTCGGGTTCGCTAGCTCAACAACCTTCTCCGATGGAATATTCATCTTTTCAAAGAGGGCTTCCGGGTTGCTTAATGTGAAAGTTAAAACTTCCTGATAGCCTAAGCCAACCATGATTTCCCTAACTAAGTTGCGGAGCGAAGATTCTCGATTCAGCCCGCCGACTGTGGATATTCGCGGCCATCTTGGCTGCATCTTGTTTAAATCGTAGGCTATGGCTATATCCTCCACTATATCAATTGGATGCATAATATCTGGACGGTAGCACGGTATCTCAACAATAAGAGTGTCTTCATTCAAGATTTTGGAAACACCGTATCTTGATCTTTCCAGGAGATCGATGACTTCTTGAAGGCTTAACTGTATACCTATGATTTTCCGAACATATTGAATGTTAAGCTCCATCTTCTCGTTCTCAAGGTTTGGGGTTCTGACGCACCCCAGATCAGCATATGGGTAATGGATTTCAACGGGGTATATTTCTCCACCCCGGTCGGCTAACGCCAAGATCATATTTGTTAATGTGTATAGCACTGTGCTATAGACCGTTCCAGTTACTTCAACAAGAACATTTCTTGTTTCAACTGTTAATCTCCCCAGATCGTTTGAATTAATTATTGGCGGAAAGGAAAGGACCTTATCTTTTGATTCTATGAGGATCGGCCAAACATCGTAGGGTTCAACTATATGCCCATACATTATGCCCTTAGGGTGCACCTTAAGAATCTCCCTTAACGTCAACTCCTCGTCAAAGCCTAATGGAATAAACCTAGTTTCATCGGGTTTAGAAACCGTGTAGCGTAATGGAGGCGTTATTAAATCGAAGTCGTAAAGTCCAATTGATGTTCTTCGTCTGCCACGCCCATATGTCTGATCCATTTTGTCCTGGAAACGCATTATGTGACGTATGGCTGCGTCGCTTAGCCTAACGCCCTTAACAACCGCGCATGCAATGTAGGGGCGTATATTCCTCAGGCGCTGATCAACCAACACATTAATGCCCAGCTCTCCTGACAGCCCGTATTGTTTAAGTCCCCTTTCTATGCCAAGTATTCCCCGTAGGGCTCGCGCTATGCCCTCAACACCCCATATGTCGGCGCGGTTGCTGTCTTTAATATCTATGTGAATCTCCTTTTCACCGGCGTATTTCACCTCTCCCTTTATGAAGGAGAAGACCTCGTTTAGTTCTTCCATATCTATTGGAAGATGTAAGCCTAAGAGCATCTCCAAGTCTTCACGTTCAACTTCAATTGTCGGCATATTATACCATCCCCTTACGCCTAAGCCAATCTAAATCCTGAGTGAATAAGTAGCGTATATCGCTGATCCCAGCCCTCATCATGAATAGGCGGTCTACACCTAAACCCCAGGCTAAAACTGGAACGTTGATTCCAAGGGGCAGTGTTACTTCAGGGCGGAATATTCCGGAGCCCCCAAACTCCATCCAGCCGTAGCCCTTTTTGTAAGCGGATAATTCAACGCTGGGTTCGGTGAATGGGAAGTAATCGGGCCTGAACTTAACCTTGTCTGCGCCAGCCATATCTATGGCGAAACGCTCAAGTATTCCGAGGAGATCCTGTAAAGTCAGATCCTCGCCGACAACTATGCCCTCAACCTGGTTAAACTCGCTTAGATGGGTTCTGTCAACGAACTCGGGGCGGTAGCATCTGGCTATGGCGAAGTATTTTCCAGGTATCTCCAGATCGTCACTTATAAGAGTTCTCACGCTGACTGCTGTTGTGTGGCTGCGCAGCATCAGTCTGGCAGCCATAAGGAGCGAAAACTTGTATCCCCAACCTTTCGAGCCGGATTTCCACCCGCACTCATGGGTTTCCTTCACCTGATCAAGAAATCTTCTATAGGGCGTTAGGTCGCCGTATTCAGGCTCCTTAATCAGATACATGTCGTGTATCTCCCTAGCCGGGTGATCCTGAGGCATATAGAGCCCATCGCAGTTGAAGAAGCTCACCTCAACTATTGGGCCCCTCATCTCTTTGAAGCCTAAGGCGATCAGCTTTTCCCCCATCTCATCCAGAAATCTCAGGTAGGGGTGCTTCTTACCGGGCCATGTTCTGGGCGCCGGAGCCTTAATATCATATTTTAGGATCTTCTTCTCACGCCATTTTCCAGTTATAATCAGCTCAGGCGTTAGCTGCGTTACCTCCTCAATAACCTCTACGCCCTTCTCCAGCAGCCTCCAGCCTTCATCGTTCAGCTCCAGATCCCTGATGGTTTCCTCATGCGCCTCAACTATCTTTCTCCCTTTAAGCATCTTGAAGGCTTCCCTCAGTTCGCCGCTTAAATCCTCGAGGATTAATGTTCCAGCCATATTAAGCATTGTAAGAATCTTCTCATCCGCCCCTGTCTCCGGTTCCCTTAGGAGCCTAACCTTCTGCTCCTTAGAGTCTATCCTCGCCCATCCCTTGCGTGCAAGCCATCCTAGCGCTATGGCGCTCATCTCGCCATCGATGGATGCCGCTTCTAGGAGGGATTTAATCGGCGCCTCACCGCCCATGCTCATTAAGATTTCGACTAAACGTCTCTCGGGCAACTTATCTTCAGCATATTTCTTCCCCTCCTCATTTAGAGAAATCCTTGTGATGCTCCTTTCGTGAATCTTCACCATCTTCTTGGCTTCCAAGGATAGGGCTGCCCGCATGACTGCCACATGCGCTAAGCCGCTTGAATCAGTGATTTCATCTATGCTTGCCCTTCCATTAGCCTTCTTTAATGCAAGCAGAACTTTTCTTTCATTTTCACGTAGATCCATGCGCCTCCATCCTCTTCCCTTAAAACCCCGGCCACATTTTAAGCGCTGGATTGATTAATTTTTCAAACTAGTACTTAACTGTGCCGCTCATTCCATTTTTTTAGAACCATGCCTCAAGGGTCCTTTTGGCTCTAGCCCTCCTCATGCCCTCAATTGCTTTCTCAAGGGCTTTGCGCACACGATCCTCAGAGAAATCTTTTTCACCGCAAAGGAAATTTATAACGCCTTTAACATCCGGCTCCTTCCAAACAAGCTTATAGGAGTCCGTAACGTTTGGATGGAGGAAAATCTCCTTGATCTTAACCGGATCAACCGGGAACTCCGCGTTTTTCAGCACGGGTAAGGCGGCTTCTAGGCTGCCATATGTTTTAATGATTTTCAGGGCGCTCTTAGGACCTATACCCTTAACTCCATCCGGATTGAAGTCTGTCCCGATGAGTATGCCTATGTCTATGAGCTGCTCATGCGTTATGTCAAGCTCCTTAATAATACGTTTGAGCTCGACTATCTCCGGGACAACCTCAACGTAAACATCTTTTCTCGGGAGCTTTCTCCTTCCAGATATTGTTAGATTCCTAAGCAGATGGGGCGCTCCGAAAAGTAAGCTATCGTAGTCCTGGCTGGCGCAGAAGTTTGCATCACCCTTTTTCGCCAGATGCGCCGCCTGAGCCTCACCCTCCGAGGGGGCTTGAACCCATGGTACGCCCATGAATGCTAATAGGCGCTTTGAGTCATCAGCCATGTAATCCTTTAAATGCGATGTCATCTGCGCGTACATCCTTGCCTCCTCAATTTTTCCCTCCTTAAGGGCCATCTCATACTTTTTTACGGCTTCCTCCTTAACTTTCATCCTACGTTTTATTTCTGCCTCCTTAAGGGCAGGCGGGGTTCCGTCAAAAACATATACGGGTTTTATTCCCATCTCAAGCAGGTTGCACGTCCTATAGAATAGGCCGCTTAAGTGGCTTGTGATTCTTCCAGCGTGATCCATAAGCGGGGTTCCGTCGGGCTGCCTGATTATTGCAAGAAACTGATAAAGCGCATTGTAGGCGTCTATGGCTACGATTTTACCGCTGAGGTTACTTAGGTCTGTAGGCGTTTTAGGAACCAGATCGCCTAGGTCAACACCCATATTAAAACCAGCTCTCTAAAAGAGTCGATTACATTAAAAATAAAAATATTGATGTAAATAAACATTAAGATTTTCATTCCACGATGCTTATATCGTCAAGGCTTCTAAGCCCGACTGCATTAACTGTTCTAATTATGCCATAATCAACATCCACAATGGAGGTTAAAACAACGGATCTGATGCAGCTTAAGCCCATTTGCTTAGCTTTCAAGGCCCTTGCATGCCCATCCAGAATGTAATATTTCCCATGACGTTTAAGGCATACTATTGGAACAAGTATCTTGTTTATGGACGAAACCTGTTTGCCGCCCACTTGAGGCTGCGTTGGAACAACATCACTTATGGGCGCATCCTCAATCTTCAAATAAAACGGCGCCCCATAAATTGCCTCGTAATACTTTAGCAACGTGATTATTTGACTCCAAGCCTTGAGGATTGAATCCTCGATTGGCGCAACATCAAGTATCGGCAGATCCTCCAGTGGGCGTTTTTGCGGAGCCCTATAGCTCACCTCATCTGGGAAACGCACTACATATGATTCGGTTTTCTCTTCCATCATCTTCAGCAGTACATATGACCTATGATGCCCATCTAGAATGTAGTAGCTTCCGCCCTTTCTCACGGTTATTATTGGAACCTTGTATCCTTCATTTAAAATCTTCATTAGGATTAGGGCAAGCTTATCCTTCTCTAAAAATTCCTCTGTTGGACAAAGCGATCTGACCGGTAGAGCGCTGAATTCAACGTTTAACTTCGCGCCGTAAATCCTCTCTAGGCTAACCCTTATGCTTTCAATCTTCTCAGGCAGATCGCTCATGGTTGTTATTTCTATTTTCCGCATGATCTTCAGCCACAAAACATTTAAGATAAACTTGCCCTTGAAATTATTCTTCAAGGGGAAATTAATGGGTAAATGGGTTTGTAAAGTTTGCGGATACATATATGACCCTGAGTTTGGCGATGAAACCCGTAAGATTCCTCCTGGAATAGACTTCGGGGATTTACCAGACGATTGGGTTTGTCCCGTTTGCGGAGCCCCGAAAAACATGTTCAGGGTGGTGGTCAAATAGAATGAAGCCCCGCGCTTTGAAGGATGGGATCTACTGGGTTGGTGCGGTTGATTGGGATAGAAGGCTCTTCGACGAGTTGATCCCTCTTCCAGATGGAACAAGCTATAATGCCTATCTGGTTATGGGAGGCGAGAAGACGGCGCTAATAGACACCGTTGATCCGACGATGACTGATGTTCTGGTTAAAAATCTGAGGGATTTAGGTGTTAAGCGCATAGACTATATTATTGCCAATCACGCCGAGCAGGATCATTCAGGAAGCCTCCCAGCGATATTAGATTTATATCCGGATGCCAAAGTTATCGCTACGCTTAGATGCAGAGATATGCTTGCGGATTT
The DNA here is from genome assembly GCA_018396435.1 of Candidatus Bathyarchaeota archaeon. Taxonomy (GTDB): domain Archaea; phylum Thermoproteota; class Bathyarchaeia; order Bathyarchaeales; family DTEX01; genus DTEX01. The sequence goes on along the minus strand of JAGTRG010000001.1, from coordinate 40,432 downwards.
ACTTATGATCCCCGGGGATAAAGTGCAACCCGTCGGAGATGGTGAAAAAATCTCTTTGGGCGATAAGACGCTTGAGTTCATCCATTTCCCATGGGTCCATTGGCCTGAAACTATGCTGACTTACCTGCGGGAGGACGCTGTGCTTTTCCCATGCGACCTCTTCGGCTCCCACCTTGCAACCTCAGACCTATATGCTGTCGATGAGGCGGCGGTATATGAGGCTGCTAAAAGATACTACGCTGAAATAATGATGCCCTTCAGAAACATAATTCAGAGGAACCTGGAAAAATTGAAGGGATTGAGGATCGATGTGATTGCACCGAGCCATGGTCCAGCGTATCATAAGCCCGGCTTCATACTTGAAGCCTACAGAGACTGGGTTTTCAGCCCACCGAGGAACCTAGTCGTCCTGCCATATGTATCAATGCATGGAAGCACCAAAGCGATTGTTGACTATTTTGTTTCAGCGCTTGTGGAGAGAGGCGTGAAGGTTCAGCAATTTAACCTTTCCAGGACGGATATTGGGAAGCTGGCTATGGCGCTTGTTGATGCAGCCACAGTTGTCATAGGCGCACCAACGGTTCTAGGCGGGCCTCATCCAAACATCCTTTATGCCGCTCATCTCCTAAGTGCATTGAGACCTAAAGCCATGTTTGCATCAGTTATAGGCTCTTACGGTTGGGGTACAACAGTGACGCAGCAAATAGCCCAAATACTCTCGCCTCTAAAGGTTGAGTTTCTTGAGCCGGTTCTCGTCAAGGGCTATCCAAGGGAGGATGCTTTCAGAGCCTTAGACAGGCTTGCAAGTGCGATCTCAGAAAGGCATAGAAAGCACGGATTAACTTAGGGTTTTCGCATTAATTAAGGATTGTATTTCTAGCCGCTTTCCACGATCAGCTGCGCATCTAGCAGAATGCTGACAGGAGCCTTCTATATCCTTAGCCTTACTAGCCTAGATATTGAATTTATTGCATCGCATGGTATAAGCGGTATTCGCCCTTATATTTTTCATCCGCCAGGCGAACCATGCATTGGAACATTCCGCCAGATTATGTCCCATAGGTCTTTATCCATTATTGTTTCGCCTTTAACTATGATTTCAAGAACCCTTTTTAGGAGTTCATGATGCCTTTTCTCATCCTCTAATATTGCGCTCAGAAGAAATCTAATCTTCTCTTCTTCTATTGATGGGAGCGTTTCGCTTATTCTCTTTATCAGCTCAGCCTCCATGCGTATATGCCTCTCCACAAGCGCCACCTGCCTATCCAGCTGCTCCTGAGTTAATGCTTTAGGCGTTTTAGTCATAAGGTCCAGGGCGGCTGAGTACATTCCCGCATGCTTCGTGGAGTCCAGTGAGATTCCTTTTAAAACTTCCCTAACTGCGGGGTTGTCTATGTCGGCTAACCCTTCATTTAGCGATGCAACAATTTCCCTCTCGATCTCAATCTGCCTTCTAATAAAGGCTTCAACATCGTTTTTCGAAGTCAACTAGAGGCATCTCCCATAGGGTGATCATGTCTTTAAGCGCTTTTAATAAGATAAACTTTTTCTTTTCGCCCTCGCTTCTAGGCGTAGAAGACTATGGGATGCCCATAATCCTCTTTTTATCTTTAGCCCAAAACATCATTATATCGTGGACAAAGTCAACGGTTCTGTCCACCGCGCTCTCTGGGATCCCTGGGGCGGCCGGCTCAGAAATTAATTTAACCCTGTAGTAATCTTCGTATGGGCTCTTTATCAAAACAAGGCTGTTCTTCGTCCCTCTCCTACGCTCCGGCGGGCCGAAATAGTAAATGAACTTTATTGTTTTTACAACCTCACCCTTAACATTTTCAATCTCGGGGATATCCTCCATGTTTTCCACCCTCTCAGTGTAGCCTGTCCTCAGCTCATCTAGGCGATCGAAGAAGAAGCTTAGGAAGAAATCCTTCTCGCTTGTAAGCACCTTCACAGGCATGGTGAGTTCTCTGGCATGATAAACCTTGAATATTTCCTCCTTACGTTTCTTCTTTTCCTCCTCAGATCTTTTAACCTTCCTCACTCTTGACGGGGTGTAGGCGCTGACGGCCATGGCAGCCGGTCTCATAGCTGAGAGCACTGAGATGAGTATGGCTAGGAGGAAGCCTAGGGCGCTCCACCACCATTCGAGCTTTTCCCTAACCATTAGGTCATGTCCGAATAGGATCATGATCCTGTAGAAGCCAAGCCCGGCTAAATAGCCTAGGCTGCCGCCGACCATCCCCATAACTATTGCCTCAGCCACAAATGTCAGCCCTATATGCGTTGGGTTTAAACCAAGCATTGAGAGCACCCTGATCTCTTTTCCCCGCTCATATGCGCTGTTAACCATAACCATGCTGACGTTTAGAACCACCATAACCATCGGGATGAGAAGTTCGGCGACCCCCTTAAATTCAATGTAGGAGCCAATGTAGTAGTAGGTGACCTCATTGTTGCGGGAGACGAAGATGTCGTATCCAAATAGGAAAATTAGTTCTTTAACGGCTGATTCAATGTTCACTTCCGGATTGAACTGAAAAAGGATTTCTGATGGTAAAACAAACTGCGGCGCGTTCCTCCCGTAAATGGCATCAAGGTCCATCTGTATTCTTTCAGCGGTCTTCAGATTAGTCACTATTATCTCTGTGCTATTGCATCTTCTCGCTGAGCCGTCTTCTAGGAGGCGTGAGGGCCCTATAGGGTTACCGTCAACGTCTATTAAACTCTCATAACCTTCATCGTTAATCAGCCCCTTAACCATCATGTTTTTCCTTAACGTTGTGCCGGAAACTTCTAGGGTTACATTGCCATTTACTTTAATGCCCAGCTTATTCGCCACATTTACGCTTATAAGAACCTCATTCTCAACCCCTTCGCTTAGATATCCCCCCTCAGCAACCTCATCCAGATTTGTGTAGATGGATTCATTGGCGGGTGATATTGCGAGAACACCGTAAATAAAGTGGAAGGCTCCAGTATTGGGATTTACAAGGCGAACCACGGGTTCGTTTTTTGGGTAGTTTTTCAGTCTCTGCGCGACATTAGATATTGATGCGACTCTCGAAATTGATATTATGTCGCCGTATCCTAGGGGTGAAAAAATTAGTGATGAACCGTTTATCATCCGCCTTATGAGGACGCCTTCAGATGGGGGAACGGCGTTTAATTTGCTGGAGACAACGCCGAAGGCTGTGCCGAAGGATGTGAGCGAAGTGAATGCTAAAATGAGGATGCATATTGATAGGATCGTGAAGAAACCGCGTATCTTTTTCCGCCTTATCTGGCGCTTACCCATGGAGAAGATCACCGATATGGCGCTTCTCCATGAAACCTCGCCTTCAACGGTTCTTTCCTTCCAAACATGCGGTATGCCGAAAACAATGGCTAAAACCGCAATGAAGGATATGGAGGCTGACTGCAGAAATAATATGAAGTTTTCGTCGATTATCACATGCGATCCAGGATGTATAAAGTAAAGGATCACTATTGAGACGATGTAGAATATTACGCCTACATGTATCTTTTTCTTCTCACTCTCAAAGAGGAAGGAGGACAATACGATGCTGAAAACTGAGATCACCGCCGAGAGATAGACGGCATTAGTCTTGCTGACTAGGTATTTGTTTTGCAGCACCGCATAAACATAGTTCATCTCACCCAGGGCTTCTCTAAGCGCCAGCCATATGTTCTCGAAATCCTTATCGGTTTGTGCGCTCTGCAATAAGGATTCGGCTTCAATCTTCCTCTGGCTTACCCGGGTGAGTATGCGCCTTTCATCGAAGACCGTGAACCCGATTCTTTGGGCTTCATCCAGCTTTGAGGAAACATCAGCAAATACCGATTCGATGTGCGAAAGCCCCTTCCTAAGGCTGTATGCTGGAATCTTTAAAGATGATAAAAGTCCCCCTTGGGGAAGTATTAATGGCAAGGAATTGTTATTTATGTAAAATATTTCGCTGCTCACCGTTATGCGACCTGTCTCCCTTAGGAAAAACCAGACCTTAACTTCAAGATCAATGGGTGTGTTTGCCGGAACAATGATGATTTTTCTATTTAAGCCCAGCATGTAGACGTCAGGTGAGTTGCCATATTCCCTAATGAATGAATAATTTAGGGTTCCGGATCTCTCCTTAATTGTTATGATCATATAGCGCTCTTCCGGGCTTGGGGATTGAATGAGATAGGGGATCCCCTCAACCTCGATCATTGCTCCGGGAACCATCTGCAGCGTCAGGCTTACGTTTTCCGGCCTCTCAAGATATATTTCCCTTTTAACAGGCACATAGTCAACGGTTTTTTCTTCAAATTTGCCTTTGTAAACATATAGCCAATAGAAATGCTTAATCCTTAAGTAATCCCCGAAAATGACGCATCCGCCATTTTCATCGGTGGAGTATATGCCTGCGCCTGGCTGAGGCTTATCAAATGTGCTGAGATCCCAAAGTATCAGCGTTGCATCGTGAATTGGCTGCCCTGTTACGGCGTCCACCGCCTTCACATATACCGATATTGAGTAGGATGCTCTCTCCGCGATTTCAGCGTATCTCTCAGCATGAACGATGTGAGAGCTAACCGGTAAAAAGAATATTAAAAATAGTGAGAGAGCTAAGAAAAACGATGCTCTTTTAAAGGGAATGGCCTTAAGCATGATCCCACACTATTTTTGAAAGAATCATGTCTTATAAATTTTCCCAGAAAATCGTTTTCCGCAATGTTTTCTAAGCCGTAAAATTGAAAGCCTTTTATGTTTCACTCATCATGTCTCTTATTAAGGAAAGGAGAATTGGGTTAGCATGAGCGAGATTACGCCCTTTAAACTTTTAATGTCTCGTGAAAGGGCCCTGGAGATAATTATGGAGCACGTCAAGCCAGTGGAGGCAGCGGAGCTGGTTCCAATCGAGAGGTCTGCGAATAGGGTTTTAGCCAAGGATCTTGTAGCTGGGATGGATATTCCGCCTTTCGATAGGGCCGCTATGGATGGTTACGCTGTGAGGGCTGAGGACACCTACGGCGCGTCGGAATTCAACCCTAAAACCCTAAGGCTGGTTGGGGTTTTACGCGCTGGTGAATCAACGAGCAGGGAGATAAGGAATGGAGAATGTATCCGCATAGCAACAGGCTGCCCCATACCGCCCGGCGCCGACGCTGTAGTTATGGCCGAGTACACTGAGGAGAAGGGGGACGACGTGTCGATCTATAGGGCTGTGCATCCGCTTGAAAATATATCGCCTAGGGGGGAGGACGTGAAGAAGGGTGAGGCAATAATTAGGGAGGGTGAGGTTTTAACGCCCGCTAAAATAGGTGTTTTCGCGGCGTTGGGCTTAAGAAAAGCTCTGGTTTACCGGAAACCTCGAGTGGCGTTAATTCCAACTGGTGTGGAAGTTCAGGATCTAGGGCTTGAACTTAAGGAGGGACAGGTCTATGATGTAAACTCATATACTCTGGCCTCTTTACTTCTTGAGAACGGTGCATCAGTCACGAGAGCCCCAATAATTCCAGATTCATATGAAAATTTGAGGGCAGCCCTATATCGATACATAGATCATGATTTAATAGTTTTTTCAGGGGGAAGCTCAGTGGGGGAACGGGATATGCTGGCGGATATCATAGAGGAAGACGGTAAGCTCCTATTTCACGGTGTCCAGATAAAGCCCGGTAAACCAACATTATTCGGCGTTGTGAGGGAAAAACCGGTTTTGGGGATGCCGGGTTACCCAGCATCATGCCTTAGCAATGCATACGTATTTCTGATCCCGATTATACGTAAGATGGCGAGGATGCCGCCTAAAAGGCCGACAACTGTTAAGGCTAAGATGGCAAAACGTATTGTTTCCGCCTCCGGACGGGAGCAATTCCTCACCGTGAAGATAGTTGACGGAAAAGCTTACCCGGCGTTTAAGAAGTCAGGTGACATAACAAGCCTTTCGGAGGCTGATGGCTACGTGATCTTACCAGTTAACCTTGACGTCATAGATGAGGGTGAGGAGGTAACCGTTACGCTCTTTGAATGAACCCCTCCAAATTCGGCGGTGCTCATATGTTTAAAAACCTTAATCCCAACGCGCTGGGCTTCCAAGCATCATTCCATGAAGCAGTAGATTTGGCCAATCTAGGCGGCTTCGAGGGGATAGACATAAATATCCTGGAAATCTGGAGCCTCCTTAAAAAGAGCAGCGTCATGGATATTAAAGGCCTCTTGGGGGATCTAAGGCTCGGCGGCTGGGCTCTACCGGTGGATTTCAGAGGCGGTGAGGGGAAATATGAGGGGGATCTTAAGAATTTACCCATATTAGCCAAGATAGCGGATGAAATAGGCTGTTACAGGGTTTTTACGTGGATAATTCCCTTCTCCGATATTTTACCATTTAATGAGAATTTTGAATTACACGTTAGAAGGCTTAGGCCCATAGCCGAAATTTTGGAAGATTACGGTTGCCTCCTAGGGTTGGAGTTTGTAGCGCCTAAGACCCTTAGGGTTGGACATAAGTATGAGTTCATATGCACAATGGACGGCATGCTTAAGCTCTGCGATGCGATTGGAACTGAAAATGTTGGATTACTGCTTGACAGCTGGCATTGGTATACATCGCATGGAACTGTGGAGCAGGTAAGGGGTTTAAGAAGCAGGCAGATAGTTTACGTCCACATTAACGATGCGCCCCAAGGCATACCAGTTGATGAGCAGAGGGATAATATCAGAAGGCTTCCGGGCGAGACAGGCGTCATAGACATCGTTGGTTTCCTAAGGGCGCTGTGGGATGTCGGGTACGATGGCCCAGTGACCCCCGAACCCTTCGATGAGAGATTGATAAGCCTACCGATTCGGGAGGCCGTGAGAAAAATCGGTGAAGCGGTTAGCAGGGTTTGGAGTTTATCCGGCTTATAATCCAGCATTTCTCCAGAGCGATAATTAAAAGTATTTAAGCAAGGTTCCCCCTTTTAACAGATAAGTCGAAGACAGTATCCTTCAAGAGGCAAAAGTTTGGGTAAAAAGAAGGTTATCAGCGAGGAAGACATGAGTGAGCTGGTGCTCCCATCTGGGAATGATGTGCTAGGTATAGCTATGAAGCTGCTTGGCTACGACCGCGTACTGGTTAAGTGCCAAGATGGGCATGAACGCATATGCCGGATAAGGGGTAAGCTTAAGCGGAGGTTCTGGATAAGGATCGGCGACATTGTCTTAGTATCCCCATGGGACTTCCAGTACGACACGCGCGGGGATATAATCTGGCGCTACACGAAGGGCCAGGCGGAACACCTGCGCAAAATGGGCCTTCTAACAATTCAATAATTATGCCAAGAATTCTTCTATAATTTTAAACCCAAAATGGTTTCAGCGCTAGGTTAAGAGTTTCTTAATTCTGGAAGAAGCACAGCTAGCATTTCTGGGCTTGTGTAAAAATCTAGGAGAGGGTATCAACTATTCGATGAAAATCAAGCGAAAAATTGAATATTAAACCTTTTTTGGTTTAATTCTTGATTAGGTGTAAACTCTGGCATTTGGGTTTAAAGAATTTAGCATTCGCTGGCAATTTCTTTTAGCGTCTTCAAGAAATTATTTAAAAATTTCTCGAATTCTTTTCCGGGTTTTTCAACGAAAAGGTTTCTCTCGAAGGGATCTTCTAAAATTTCCCCGGTCAATCCCAAGGATATAGTGGGAGCATTGTTTCTTAATAGACTTATGAAGGCGAAACCTCAGCTGAATCATATAACATCAAAATGATAACAACAAAATAATAATGATGACTTATTTCCATATTTAACCAGCCCTGCTCTAAGCCTATCCACCAAGAGGATATAGTTGGGAGTTTTAAGAGTGGTTTATAGCGCTTATTTCAGCAGCCTCTTCTTATATGTTCGCCCAGCCACTCATGCATTTTTTGCACATATTGTGGAAATACTATTTCGGGATCAGATAGGTACGGATGCCACCTTTTTTCCCACTCTAATGTGGCATATCCTCCATAGCCCCCTTCTATCAGCATGCTGAGCATCTTTCTTATTGGTACTGTTCCCTCCCCAAGCAAGACGTACCTCACTCTTCCCTCATCGTCCACTATTGAATCCTTCACGTGAATATTAACAATGTAGGGCGCCAGATTACTGTAGGTTAACTCCGGAGGTTCGCCCTTCATGCGATATGGATGATGCAGATCCCATAGTATGCGGATGCGCTTATGATTTACCTCCCTCATTAGCCTAGCGCAAAGAGATGAGTCAATCCAGTCATCATGGGTCTCTAAAGCCAGCGTGACACCGTAATCTTCGGCTTCATCTCCAATTTCCCGCAGATTCTGCACGATCAACGGCATGATTGTTTCAGCAGTGTAGCCTTTTGGTATCGTGCCTCCGTATATGCGGACCACAGGCGCATTTAGCTCAGCGGCAAGAGCCATGTTGCGCCGCGTCTCATCAAACTGCTCCATCCTTTCCCGGGGATCTAAAACGGCAAACCGGGCGGAGATGGATATTCCGGAAACTGCGACGCCGTAATCGGCAAATAGCTTCTTTGTTTTGTTGAGATTGGTTGTGAACTCAGGCCGCCCAGTTATATCTATGTCTTCAAGTAAACCTCGAAAGTCAACAGCGTCGAAACCCATATTGGCAGCGTTCTCAACTATCCTGTTCAGATCCCAGCTGGGGCACCCCAAAGTTGTGAAAGAGAGCTTCATTGAGACCCGCCCAATTCAATACGCAATACGTCATAGATTCTTAAAGATTTTTATAAATGTATTTTGGTGGAAACCATAAATTATTTCTGGAGATTCCTCAAGAAATAAGTATTAAGAATCAGATTGACCATTAGGGAGACGCCCATTTGGCATTCCTAAGAAAGATGGTTGAGAAGGTCACGCCGCCTAAGGTTAACCTAGTTTTAAACCTTAACAAGAGCACATATTTTTTAGGCGAGAAAGTTGAGGGTGAGCTGGCAGTATCCTCCTCTGAAGACTTCGACGCTGACGATATAAGATGCGAACTCCAATGCGTTGAGTCAGCGAAGGTCTTTAAGCCTGTTTACGATGCAACGCTGAAGCGCGAAGTCACTAAGGAGACCTGGGAGTCAGCGACGCTGTATTCTGCAAAGCCAAGCCTTAGCGGACCAACACATATACCGAAGGGTTTCACAGGAAAATTCCCGTTCAGCATAGAGATTCCGGTTACGATGAAGCCGACGCTTAAAAGCATCGACAGGAGGGTTACATGGTCAATTAAGGGCGTGATCGCCGTTAAGGGCAGACCGGATGCTGCAAGCCAAGCATTGGAGGTGCAGGTAGCCCAACCGTCAGCCGCACCGGTCATTAAGGAGAGGGAGGTAATCCGGGAAGTGGTGATGATCCCATGCAAATATTGCGGAACCCTAATGCCTCAAACCGAAACTGTCTGCCCAAATTGCGGCGCAAGAAGAACAATTTAGGATGACATGCATTTCCATTCATACTGATAGTTCTAATTTAATAGCTTAATAGCATTTTCCAGCCTCATCGCACAATCATTAGAAATAATTTTGACACCTTGAACTTGGAACTTGAAAGTAAATGCGGGATTCTGGAAAAATTAAGAGAAATAAATATGATAGGAAAGAGAGAAGAGACGATTCAGTATTCACCATTCAAATGATTGCATTAGAGGGCGAAGTTTGGCTGAATAGACCCGCTTTCTTATCATTTTATATTTTTCTTAGGTTATATGCTGTTATTCCCAGGCTCTTTTGATGCTCGTTTATGTAATTGTCGCTTGTTATCATTGGCAATTCATGATATCTGGCTGTGGCCACGTGAAAGGCATCGAAATAATGGAGTTTTCTTGGTCCTCCATGCCGCATGTAAAGTGTTAATGCGCTTATTGCTATTTGCGTAGTTATCGGGAGAGATACGTGGGGTATGGATGCTATTGCTACTAAAACTTGAATTACGTCGTCGATTTCCATTCCCTTAGAGCGTAATGCGGAGATCACATCATCATAAAGCATTGACGATACAAATGCTTCTACTGCTCCGTCTGTTATGAGCTCTACAATTTTTTCCGCTTGCTCTACAAGTTCGTCGCCACTTATGTATGATATAAAGGCATCTGTATCTAGAAGGAATTTACCCTTCATCTCTTTTGAGAACAAATTGTTCACCCGCCTCTTCAAGTTCCTCAACACCCCAAGGAATTCTGATTAAACCCTTAATTTTTAATGGATCTGGAAGTGGAATTAACCTTATAGAGTCCCCTTCTAGAACAACGAGAAATTTTGTAGCCTTAACTTTAGATCTTACTTCGGCTGGCAGTGTTAGCCTTCCTTTTGAACCTAGCCTCACAATGCTCATATTTCCCACTAATGCGATAATATTCCCACATTTATTTAAAATTTGCCCTCAAAAAGAAAATAAGCGGGCATTCTTTTTCAGATACACTAACTACTGGTTTAACTTCGCGCAATTTTAACTTATGCGAGTTTCATAAATTTTCCCTTTAGAAATCTATTTTTGCTTCCTAACAATGAGTCCTTTAAACACTACGTTGAAGAATTCTTCTCAGCTGTAAGCGTCTTTAATAAGGCATGCTTTATCCTTCTTCTATTTTTCGGCAATCCTGTTGAAGGGAACATTAAATAGGGTGATATACATTAAATCTGCTAATATGAGCAGCGCTAAAATAAAAGAGGAGAAAAGCGATCTGGGCAGAAAGAGGAGCATGAAAGCCGAGGAAGAGCTCAGGGCTAAGGTAGCGGAGAAGATTAAGAAGATGGAGAAGAGGGATAGAATGCTGATTAAGGACCGCTCATCTGAGATGGCGGTTCTTGAGGAGGTTTTTGATAAGTCAACCCTCATGACGATATATGATTTCATGAATGGGGGTGAAATAAAGGAGATTTACGGCGTTGTGGACTCAGGGAAGGAGTCGCGCATATATTGGGGCATAAACTCAGCGGGTGAGGAGATCGCCATAAAAATATTTTTAACCGTTTCAGCTGAGTTTAGGAGGGGCAGGCTGCCATATATTCTCGGCGACCCGAGATTTGAGAATGTTAGAAAGAATTTGAGAAGCCTAGTTTATTTGTGGGCTCAGAAGGAATTTAAAAATTTGAAGTCGGCTTATGAGGTGAAGGTTAGGGTTCCCAGGCCGATAACCGTAAAGAACAATGTGCTCCTAATGGAGTTTATAGGTAAAAACGGCGTCAGCGCCCCCCTGCTTAGGGAGGTTGAACTTAAGAGTCCGGAGAGGACTTATCGGACTATTCTCCTGCATGTTAAGAGGCTGTATAGGGGCGCTGAGCTCGTGCACGGGGACCTAAGCGAATATAACGTTATGGTTTTTAGGGGCCGACCCGTCCTATTTGATTTTTCCCAGGCGGTTTCAATTAAGCATCCTAATGCAGGCCAATTTCTGATGAGGGATGTTGAAAATATAAATCGTTATTTTGAGAAGCTCGGTGTAAATGTTATTGGGGTTGAAGAGGCATATAGGGTGATAACCGGTGGCGCAGCTATTCGTTAAGATACCAAAGGAGAGAATAGGCGTTCTAATAGGCGTAAATGGAAGCGTGAAGAACCATATAGAGGAGAAACTAGGTGTGAAGCTTGACATTGACAGTGAAACCGGGGATGTAACCATAACTTTAAAGGAGAAGGCTGAGGACCCAACGCTGATATTCAGGGCTAAAGATACAGTTATGGCTATCGGCAGGGGTTTCTCTCCGGAGCGGGCGTTTAAGCTCCTTGAAAATGAAGATTACATGCTTGAAATAATCGATTTAAGGGATATATTTGGTAAATCGGAGGCTGAGCTTAGGCGGGTTAAGGGCAGGATAATTGGGAGGAATGGGAGAACTAGGGAGATAATTGAGGAGATGAGCGAGACCATTGTCTCCGTTTATGGGCATACTGTTGCAATAATAGGAGACGCTGAACAGGTCAGCGTTGCCCGAGAGGCAGTGAACCTCCTAATAGGTGGGAGCACGCACTCAACCGTTTACAAGTTTCTCCAGAGGAAGAGGCAGGAGCTTAAGAGGAGGCGCCTTGAGCTCTGGGAGGACAGATCGCTATTACCCGGGCATGAATGAGCATGATAGGAACATATTTATTTTAATCTTATTATGTGGATAGGTGAAAAATGCCTTTTAAGAGGGGCGTGGGAAAATAAGCCAAATATTCCAAGAGATAAGTCCTGCAGACTTCTTTTATAGGAATAGGGAGATAGCGGGCTTCGCGAACCCAGTTAGGGCGATATTTTCAGCAATAAGAGAGCTTGTTGAAAACTCGCTTGACGCCTCTGAACCCTTAGGGATCCTGCCGGATATTTACATACGCCTATCCTTCGTGAATGAGAAGAGTGAAAACCTTTATGTTTTAAGGATTGAGGATAATGGTTCCGGCATACCGGCTGATTTCGTTCCTTTAGCCTTCTGCCAATTTCTCTTCAGCTCAAAGTATAAGCTGAAGCAGTCCCGTGGAACATTCGGTCTTGGCGGAACAATGACGATTCTCTATGGGCAGATAACGACGAATAAGCCTGTTAAGGTAATATCGAGCACTGGGACATCTAAAATTTACGAGTACACTTTAATGATAGATATAGAGCGGAACCGTCCGGTTATCCTGGATAGGAGAGTGCGTGAGAATGAGAATAAATGGCGTGGAACAATCGTTGAGGTGTATGTTGAAGGGGACTACTATAAGGCCATGCCTAAAATCTTAGAGTATTTGAGGCAAACAGCGATCGTTAACCCTTATGCGAGCATAACGTTTGTTGACCCCAGAGGGAGACTGTATAAGTTTGAGAGGACGGTTTCGGTTCTTCCACCGCAGCCGAGGGAAACTTTACCGCATCCGCACGGTATAGATGTTGAAACAATGTATAGGATAATACGTGTGACAAGCTGTAAAACGCTGCTTGACTTTATGCAGAAGCACTTCCACAGGGTTGGTAAGCGCATAGCTAAAAACTTTCTCAGATTCGCTGGTTTTCCAGAGGATGCTGATCCGAAGAAGCTTAAACCCGAGGAGATTGTGAACCTTGTGCATGCTATGAAAAGTTTCGAGGAGTTTCTCCCTCCAGATGCAGGATGCCTCTCGCCTTTAGGTGAGAACCTTCTTAAAGCTGGCGTCCTGAAGGAGCTGGAACCTGAGTTTGTGGCGGTTTCCCAGCGTAAGCCTTCAGCCTACTCCGGCCACCCGTTCATAATTGAGGTTGGAATAGCCTATGGGGGGAAAATCCCTACGAGCGAGGACATACTGCTTTACAGATTTGCTAACAAAATACCGCTGGTCTATGATGAATCAGGCGATGTGAGCTGGAAAATTGTTAAGTCGATTAATTGGAGGAATTACGGGTTGACTTCGGGCATGCCCTTCGCGGTTCTAGTCCACATATGCAGCACTAAAATTCCGTGGAAAACCGTTGGTAAGGAGATGATCGCTGATAGACCTGAGGTTAGCAGGGAGATACTTAACGGGATAAGGGAGGTTGCCCGCCAACTTGACATTTACCTCTCTAAGAAGGAGAAGGCTAAACGTGAAAAGGCCCGCCTATCCATATTCGCAAAGTATCTGCCGAAAATAGCTGAGTTCTCAGCGAAGCTTGCTAGTAGAGATACGCCCAATGTGGATGAGCTTTTAAGGAGGTTGAGGAGGCTTGAAGGGGAGTAGCGTCATGAAATCTAGAGAGAAAAGGAAGGATGTTCTCTTAAAACTTGAGAAGTTTGGACATGAACTATGCGAGCAGATTGAGAAGGGGTCTTTCCCGCATATAACAATGCCCAGTAGATCCATAGAGAACATATTTTATAATCCGGATCTTAGGCAGTATGTGCTTGGCAATAAAACCGTTAAGAGAAGCGCGGGAAACATTAGGCATTTAAGACCCTTCACGCATCTCGTTTGGATGGCTTACTTCACGCATGAGCTCACCACGAATCAGAAGACATCAACCTTAAGGGATGTATTCTACTCAGCCCAGGCATACGACATCTCATTTCAGGATCAGGATGAATCTGACAGCATAATAACGGATTTAGAGACTGTTTTAGGCTACACGAGGGAGGACTTTAATGTTTTTCCAGAGGAGAGCTCAGCGGTCTTCGGCGACTTGACAATAGAATACACTGTTCCAAACTATGAGGGTAAACGTCTGAACCTAACATCCCACCCCGACGGTGTCATGATAGGTCCGGCCTTAACGTCGGCGGATTTCGTAGAGACCAGCGCCGATAAGGTTATAGCCATTGAGAAGGGCGGTTTGTTCACAAGATTTATTGAGGAGAGGGTTCATGAGAAATTTAACGCCATACTTGTATTTTTGAGGGGGCAGGCTCCACGTTCAACAAGATATTTCATTCGGAGATTAAATCAGGAGCTAGGGTTACCAGTCTACATATTCACCGATGCTGATCCATGGGGCATGCATATCGCCATGGTGATCATCTCAGGATCAGCGAATGCGGCGCATGTTAAGGAGCTTACCACACCAGATGCGAAGTGGGCTGGAGTATGGGCTTCAGACATAGTGAACTATAAGCTGCCGAACGATAAGCTTGAGGATGTGGATATAAAGCGCTTACATGAGTTGATGCGCGACCCAAGGTATAAGGGTGAAATATGGCAGAGGGAGATAAACTTGTTCATGAAAAACCAGAGGAAATGTGAGCTTGAGGCCTTTTCAAGGTATGGTTTAACCCATATAGTGGACGCATATCTGCCTCAGAGGCTTAAAGAAGTGGGTGATTAGGGAGGATAAAATAAAAATTTATTTACCTACCATGTGAATTTTTAACCGGCCTAGGTTGGTGGAGGAGTTGAGTAAAGGGAGAAGTTCAACGGCTTTAAGCCTAGTGTTCATTGAGAAGATTTCCGGGCTGATTCTACTGATCGTCGGCGCAATATTAGCCTATAATTCAAGCATTTACATTAAGGATTTGGGGGCTGTTGGAACATTCTCCATCGTGGCTGGAGCAGTACTTGTTTTTTTAGGCATAATGATGATTGTGGCTAAATTGGAATAAGCCCTTTTCCAGCTAGGCGGGTCATATATTTAGAAAAATGTTATTTACAGGTTCGGTTTAGTTTAGTGCGTGATGCCATATGGCTGAAAGGATAAATGTGACTGTTTGGAACGAGTTCATCCATGAGAAGGAAGATCGAAGAGTCGCTGAGATATATCCTCAGGGTATACACGCCGCCATAGCTAGGTATCTGCGCGATCAGGGATTCAATGTTAGAACAGCCACGTTGGATGAGCCGGAGCATGGCTTAAGCGAGGATGTTCTCAACGGCACAGATGTGCTAATATGGTGGGGGCACGCTGCGCATGAGAGGGTCAGCGACGCCGTTGTCGATCGAGTATATAGGAGAGTTATCTTCGACGGCATGGGGCTGATAGTTCTCCACTCAGGGCACTTCTCGAAAATATTTAAGCGCCTAATGGGAACAATATGCGATCTCAGGTGGAGGGAGGCTGGGGAGAAGGAGAGGATATGGGTTGTAGCCGGCGGGCATCCGATTGCGGAGGGGCTAGGCGACTATTTTGAGATTGAACATGAAGAGATGTACGGTGAACCCTTCGGCATACCCATGCCAGATGAGCTGGTGTTCATAAGCTGGTTTAAGGGCGGTGAGGTCTTTAGAAGCGGATGCTGCTTTTATAGAGGGCTGGGCAAAATCTTCTACTTTAGGCCTGGACATGAAACCTACCCAACATATTATGACCGGAACGTTTTAAGGGTCATCAGCAACGCCGCCAGATGGTGTGCGCCGGTTAAGAGGCCTAAGCCTGTTGTGGGTAATGTGAAGCCCATCGAACCGCTTTAGCGACGGTTTTGAGGAAGCCTTAAGCCCTTAAAACCTTAACGTGTGCTTTTTCCAATCCCATCTTATCTATATTTTTATAGGCTTGTTCTTACATAATTTTTTAGGTGCAAAATTTGTCCAGGTCGTTAATATTCAAGGATAAAAATAGGCTTTCGCCGTATTATATTCCTAAGCGCCTGCCGCATAGGGATCAGCAAATAAGCCTTCTGCTTTCAATCTACGGCGACATGCTTAAGAACATATGGAATGCCTATCCAAGGTTCACCCAGATTGTTGGTGCCACTGGAACTGGTAAAACATGCACAACCATAAGGTTCGGTGAATTAATCGCTGAGAGGGCTAAGAGGGAAGGTGTTAAACTGCAACACGTCTATATGAATTGCAAGGTTGACGGTGTTACACGCTACGTTCTTTACGGGAATCTCGTCAGGAAGGCTGCCTCAAAGATATTAACTAGGAGCTTAAGCCCTGAGGAGATGATCAGGCAGCTCGTTGAGTACTTGAGGTTTGAGGATATTTTCCTAATCGTCACTTTTGACGAGATAGATTATTTTGTTCAAATGAACCCTAGGGAGCACGTAATATATGATTTGACCCGCATACCTGAAATTCGACCCGGTGAGCCGACGCCTATAGTCGGCGAGATATTTATTGCTCGTTCCCTTAAGTGGCATGAGCTCCTTGAGCCCGGTGAAAAATCAACCCTCGGCATTGGCATTATAGAGTTCCCCAAATACACGAGCGGGCAGATTAGGGATATACTCGAAGATAGGGTCGACGGAGCCTTTCAGCCGCGAGCGGTTGCTGATGACACGCTTGACCTTATAAGCGATATAACCGCTAACCCCCCGATTAATGGGGACATCAGGGTTGGGCTGGAGCTCCTCTACTACTCCGGCGTTTTAGCTGAGAATACTGGTTCAAGCAGGGTTCTCCCAGAGCATGTGAGGAGGGTTTACAGCGAGATAAACCCTACGATAACATCTGAGGATGTAATAAGCCTAGATAGGGATGGCAGACTTGCTCTTCTCGCCCTTGTAAGAGGGTTGAAGGCTAGCGGATCTGCCTATATAAGCCTAAGGGAACTGCGGAAGCTCTACAGCGTCGTATGCGATGAATATAACGCTAAGCCTGCTGAGGATTTCGAGAGGCTTATCCAGGACCTTATATATCGCGGAATAGTTGATATGAAATCTCTTATGGAGATTGGGATATCGGGCGCAGCCCTAATAGACCTGGAGAAATTTTTAAACAATTTGTTGAAGCAGCTTGAGCCATTGAGCGGATAATGATATGAGGGCGAAAGAGAGAACCGTGTGGGATGAGCTGGAGCTGGGTTTAGGATGCGGCAAGGGATTTAGGGTTCTACTACATTTAATTTTAAACCCTAATAAGGCCTTCACGAAGTACTCTTTGGCTAAGTTAACAGGGCTTAGAACCCCATCTGTGGATAGAAGGCTTAAAACATTAGTTGATCTAGGCTGGGTTAAGGAAAACAAGTTTAAGCCTAAAACCTATGAGATAAACCTTGAAAATGAAATTGTTAGAGAGCTGATGGGGTTCCTCAATAAAATGCGTAGGGCAAGAATTTCCTTCTGACGAATAGGGGAACCACCCCCTCCCCCCACATAATCTTTCACATACTCCTTAAATATCTCCTGGATGAATTAGGTATTGGCGTAGGGGGATGGTTAAACTTAAGAATAAGCCTAAATCCGAAGGGATCACATCCATCAGCGTAAGCCTCGGATTGGAGAAGTGCTCAAACCCGTGGAATGGCGACTGCAAAAGCACGGATATAGCCTTGTATATAATGTATAGGGGTGAACGCATCCCCCTATGCTGGGACTGCTGGAAGACAATTTCCAGAAAAAATTTTGATTGGGAGACTTACTGATAATGGAAGACCTGGAATCCCTGGATGGCGTTGGATCGGCAATAGCAACTAAGCTTAGGACAGCGGGCTACACAACTATAGAGGCTGTTGCAGTCACCCCGCCGCTTGAGATCATGGAGAAGACGAATCTAGGCTTCAACACTGTGCTTAAGATTCAGGAATCCGCCCGTAAGATGATTTCTGCCGACTTTAAAACCGCTCAGGAGTATTATGAAAGAAGGAAGAGCATGAGGCGCTGTACAACGGGATGCAAAAAGCTTGATGAGATACTTGGCGGCGGGATAGAAACTCAGGCTTTAACGGAGCTGATAGGTGAGTATGGTTCCGGTAAGACTCAGATATGCATGATGCTCTCCATCACTGCGCAGCTACCATATGATAAGGGCGGCTTAGAGGGCAGGGTTGCATTCATAGACACTGAGGGAACATTCATGCCTGAACGCGTATATCAAATAGCCTCCAGCATGGGGCTTGATCCGAAGGATGCCGCCGGAAACATATTTGTTGCGAGGGCATACAATAGTAGCCATCAATGCCTACTAATCGACAGATTGTTCATGCTCTGCCCGGAGAATAATATAAAACTCGTTGTTGTGGACAGCATGATAAGCCACTTCAGAGGCGAGTATATTGGGCGGGAGAACCTTTCAGATAGGCAGCAGAAGCTAAATCAGTATCTGCATAAGCTGATTAGGCTTTCGGAAGCATACAATCTCGCTGTTGTCGTAACGAATCAGGTTCAATCCAACCCGGCTTCATTCTTTGGAGGGGACCCAAATAGGCCCGCTGGCGGAAACATAATGGCTCATGCATGCACACATAGGGTTTATCTCCGGAAGGGCTCAAAGGGCGTGAGGGTTGCGAGGATAATCGACAGCCCATACCTGCCTGAGAGGGAAGCCTACTTCATGATAAATGAGAAGGGCATAGTTGACGCTGAGGTAGATAAGTAAGCTGGCAGCCTTCAAAATTTTCTTTAGCCTAAGGTGATTATGTTGTAGCCCGCGGCCCTTCTGAGCCTATTCATTATGGCAAGCCCTAAGCCCTCTTGCGGAAGGCCCTCGGCGATTATTAGGTCAACCCCCTCCTCATCGAACTCCCTTAGGGTTTTAAAGAGATTTTTGGCGGCTAATGAGAGGTCTCTTCGGTTACCTAGGGATTTTATGACGCCGACCTTGTAGTTCGGCGCGCTCTCATCTGTGGCAAGAACGCCCACCTTTCTCCCCGCTTTAGCGTAGTGCTCAGCCAGCTCCATGATCTTCCCAACGATGAGGCTGAAGTCGCCCTCAACCAGAATCATCTCGGCTTTAGGCGCATAATGCTTATGTTTCATCCCAGGCGAACGGGCGCGTTCAATGGGAAGCTCGCTTTTCGCCAGCGCAGATGGGTGGATGTCAACTTTGCCCAGCGCTTTTCTCAGATCCTCGTATGTTGCTCCGCCTGGCCTTAGGATTTGAGGCGGATCGCTTGTCAGATCCAGAACTGTGGATTCAACGCCTATGCTTGTCGGTCCAGCGTCGATTATGACGTCTATCCGCCCATAAAGGTCCTGTATGACATGTTCGGCCACTGTCGGGCTTGGCCTACCGGCTAGGTTGGCGCTTGGAGCAGCAATCGGGGTTTCCGAGGCTTTTATTAGGGCCAAGGCAACCTTATGTTTCGGCATCCTTATGGCCACTGTGTCCAATCCGCCAGTTGTGACCTTCGGCACGATTCCTGACGCCTTAAGAACCAATGTTAATGGTCCAGGCCAGAAGAGATCCATCAGCCTCTCAGCGTATCTGGGAACTGATTCGGCAAGCCTATAAACATCATCTTTGACGGCGATATGCACTATTATCGGGTTGTCGGGGGGTCTCATTTTAACAGCGTAGATTTCTCTGACAGCCTTCGGGTTTAGGGCGTCGGCTCCTAAACCGTAAACCGTCTCTGTTGGGAAAGCCACAAGCCCACCTCGGCGTATAGCCTCCGCTGCCAAATCTATCTTTTCCCCATCGGGATTTTCGCAGTCAACCTTAAGTATAAGCGTCTTCCTCATATAATGCGTCAGCTAAAAATAGTGAAGGAAGGAGATTTATTCTTTGTGAAAACCCTTTTTAGGGAACTAGGTGGGCCAGATTGGGTGAAGCGGAAAAAAGTGGGTTCATCTCTTTCATGCATGAATACTCCAGCCTAGTTGAGGTTTTGGCGGACCACAACTTAGCCTCCCTGGGGGATGCATACGTCAACCTCATTTACTCTCTCGCCCTATCTAAAATTGCCGGTAAGCCTGTTGGACGAAAACTTGATAGTTTAACGCTTTCATCAGCCCTAAGAAAATCCGATATGCGGAGGTTTCTGCCTAGGAGGGTGGATAGGCATAGGCAGGCGGATGCTGCTGAAGCCTTAATAGTTTACGGCTGGCTGTCGGGGGCTGTGTCAATCTGGGAGGCGGTTGAGATTCTGGCGCGTGAAGGAGAAGTTGCGGAGAACCTAAGTGAACTCTTGAGGTTAATTCTGGGGAGGATTTGCCTTAAACAGAATATTTGAGGATTTTATATGCCTTTAAGCGCTCTCTCAAATTCCTCCCCGAGCTCCCTGCCCCTTTTAAGGATTTTTTCAGCCGCTTCTTTAAGCGCTTCCTCAGGGTTTTTATTCCCTTTAGTGCGCACTGTTATCACGGGGTTTGCTACGAGAGGATGCGATATGCTGTAGCTGGCGAACTCCACATCATCGTCTTCCAGAAGGACTGACTCTAGGAGACTGCACAGCGTATGCCCTTCACCCTCAACCTCAAGTGTGAGCTCATTTGGCTTTTTATCCAATATTTTTAGCTGCATATTGATCAACTCACTGCTACATGTTTCCGGCTCCGTAGTCTGACGCTATTTTCCTCGTCTCAAAATTTCCGCATTCGCCACAATATAACTTTTTGCTTTTCTTGTTCTTCAGCAGAAGCGTTCCGCCGCATTTTGAGCATAGAGCCAATATTACACCTAGGTTTTCTCCCTTAGTGGTCAGGTGGAGGATTCTGTTAGCGTCGCTTATCACCTTAGCGCGGACTAGGTCTCCTACTTTAACCGCGTTAAGAACCTCCTTAGTGTATTTTGTGTCAATGTCTGAAACATGCAGAGCACCTGTTAGGAACCCTGAAAGATGTTTTTTCCCAATCTTCACTATGCGCATGAAAGCCGTTAAGCCCTGAATATTGACGATGTGCCCAACAACTATGCTTCCAATCTTTGGGAAGCTTAAATCTCTCGCCACCGGGTAGACTGAAACCTTCCTATTGGCTGAATCAATAGATACGTATCCGACGTTTCTCGAGTATATAACTCCTTCCTCAACGTATGTTCCAAAGTTCGGTATGAACTCTTCTATTACGCCTATTTTCTCTCCGGGAACAATGAACTTTCCGCTTCTTGTATTAGACATGTTTTAGGCATTCCATCCCCTAGTTGACTGAGTTTAAAAATACCCGTGAACTGCGATATTAGCTTTGCTATTGACCTGTATCTAGCCTTTAGCCTTTCAGTATTCGGTACAGGTCGGCTTTAACCGGATAGAGCCTTTTCCTATGGAATTCGTATGTTCGGCTTATAACTATGTCCATTTCATAGACTTTGTCTAATACGCCGCCTATTTTAGGAATCTGCTTACTGAGGAAACTTCTAACAGGGGGGCTGCACTTATGCAGCGAGTAGACCACGTTGGATATTTCCAGAGCCTTCTTCAGAAATTTTATGTCCGCTCCCTTATGCCAGCTTCCAAATGGGGGGTTCATCAATGCTGTATCGAAGCGTCCGATAATGCAGTCTATATCGCCAATTATGAAGTCAACTTCAGCGCCAAGCCTAGCGGCATTCTTAACGGCAGCCCCTATGGCATCCCTGTCTATGTCAACCCCAACGGACCATGCTGCGCCAATCAGTGAGGACGCTATTGCCAAGATCCCGGATCCGCAGCCTAGGTCGACAATTTTCCTCCCGTCTATGTCACTGTTAACCCAGGCGGCATGAATCATGCTGGCTGCGCTCTCAGCGTCCAGCATGTAGCTTTCCCATCTGAGCTTCGGTCGGGGGTTAGGCTCCACCCTTGATAGGAGAAGTGTAAGCTGCTTCTTTCTCAGCTTCAATGAATCCACCAGCCTTTTCCGCCTTTTTACTCCTAATTTCGCCTAGTTAATTATAGTAGGCCGGATTCAAGGATCTCATTCCAGGATGTTTTTCCTATGGCAACATTTGTTTCCTTAACCGTTAACACAGGTTTGGGGAATTTTCGCGAATCGTAAAGCGATATTCTTGGGCAAGCCGTGTTTACATAGGCTTCTATTTTAGGAAACTCAAGGAGGGCTTCAGGCGTGACTTCCCTCATGGCCAGCAGAACAGCCTTATTGCCCAGCTGCTCTATTTCATTCTTAATTTTCAGAGCTGCTTCCATATTGAGCTGCCCTGTTTTAACCCCGAGGATTATGCCCCAAATTTTCGCTTTTGAGGCTTCAGATATATCCATCCAGCGCCTATGAATTATTTTTTCAGCTTCTTCATCAACCCTATGGGCTCTGCCCTCGAAGGGGTCTGCAGTAACGGTTGGCTTCATTGTGGCGAAGAAAAGCCCAAGCGCGTGAAATCTGCCTCCGCCTAGGAGTAGGAATGCATCCACATGGCTTAGGATCGATTTGGCGTTCCCGTAGTTGCAGCCTAAAACCTGACCTGGATATTTTAAGCCCAGAGAGCGCCCGATATATACTTCTTTTCCGGCTTTCCTAAGGATTTCTTCAGCCTCCTTTATTTTGTGGATATGCTGGACAGTTGTTGTCAGCCCTATTCTCCTCCAGGGCTCGAGCTGTCTCAGAGCATCCTCAACCGCTTCTCTGATGGGGACATTCGCCCTAGCCTCAATGTATATTATTGGGATTTCGGGTAAACCCGGTTTACATGTGAAAAACGCTGTTTCCGCATGTCCATAATGCACTATAATATCGGCTGAGATGAACTCAGCTTCGTAGAGGGCTAGGTCGCATGCTCCGTAGCATGGGTCAGCTGAGATTATCGGTAATGCACCGGATTCCTCTATGATGGATGCTATATGCGGCGCCTCAGGCTTCAGCCCCTCGGGCAGCTGCACTAGGACTACGCGCGCCCCACGCCTAATAATTTCGCTGCGTAACTTATCTTCCTCTAAATCAAATATCACTGGCAACTCTCAATCATTAAGAATAAAAGGATCCTGAGGGATATTAGCCTATCTTAAAATATAGTTTTCCGCTTAAAGAAAAAATAAGTAATCATCACGTTTATGGTTTTTTAGGGAAAAATAGGTGGAAAGATTTTTTTGTTTGATTATGCGGCTCAGCCGGTTCGTCTACTTGTCAAGCGGGATCTCCAGATCTGGATCTTCACGCAATCCCATGCCTGTTAGTTTTTCAAGCATTATGCGCTGCTCAATTGAAGCTACGAGTTTTCTCGTCTGAGCAACCACATCCGGGTTCACTGAGACGCTGTCTATTCCGCTTCTAACAAGGAACTCTGTGAACTCTGGGTAGACGCTTGGAGCCTGGCCGCATATGCTGACCGTTTTGCCGTCTCTATGGGCCAGCTTGATGAGCAATCTGATTGCACGTTTAACCGCTAGGTCTCTCTCATCGAACAGGTGCGCCACTGTCTCATTGTCCCGGTCGCATCCCAAGATCGTCATCGTTAGGTCGTTGCTTCCAATGCTGTATCCGTCAACATACTTGTTGAATTTGTCGGCTAGGAGGCAGTTGCTCGGTATCTCAGCCATAAGCCAAACCTTGAAGTCCGGACCCCTCTTTAAGCCCTCCTCCTCCAAGATTTCAACGATCCTCTCCATCTCATCGACTCGTCTGCAGAAGGGTATCATAACCCAAAGGTTCTTCAACCCGTATTCTTCACGAACCTTCTTAACGGCTTTAACCTCAAGCCTGAAGGCCTCAATATACTTCGGGTCGTAGTATCTTGACGCTCCCCTCCAGCCCATTAGGGCCGACGGTTCAACGGGCTCATATTTCTCCCCGCCCTTTAGCTCCCTGTACTCTGAAGATTTGAAGTCGCTGAAGCGCATGACAACCGGTCTGGGATAGAACGCTGCGCAGATCTTTCTGAACGCCTCAGCTAGCTTATTGACGAATTCCTCGGCTCTCCCGACTTCAATCATGTATAGCGGGTGCTCACCTATCTCGCTTGACCAGACGAACTCCTGCCTTAGCAGTCCGACGCCGTCGGCTGGCAGGGCTGAAACCTTATCGGCGATCTCAGGTTCGCCCAGATTAACATATATTTTTGTCCCGGTTATTATGTATGGTTCAGCGAACGTGACGGCTGCTGGCGCAGCTTCAGCCTTCTCGGCTTTCTCAGCGAATTCTTCAAGTATTCCCTCGTAGACAACGCCTAGCTTAGCGTCCACAGTCACCATAGTGCCGTCTTCGAGGGCTTCTGTTGCCGGCGCACCCCTAGAGGCTGTTCCAACAATGCATGGGATCCCCAGCTCCCTGGAGACTATGGCTGCGTGGCATGTCATTCCACCCGAGTTTGTTATGATGGCCGCTGCCTTACGCATTGCTGGAACCCAGTCTGGCGCCGTCATCTCTGTGACGAGTATTTCGCCCTTCTGGAACTCGTTGATTCTATCAACGGTCGGTATAATGTGCACTTTTCCAACAGCCACGCCTGGTGATGCTGGCAGACCCTGGATGAGAACCTTCCGCTCCTTTGTTACAGCTGGCTTCTCCTCAACAACCTCGGCTTTCTTGATAGCCCAGACTGTTTCCGGCCTGGCTTGAAGTATGAACAGTTTGTTTGTTCTTTCATCTAGTGCCCACTCTATGTCCATGGGCTTTCCGTAATGCTGCTCAATCATTATGGCGTATTTGGCCAGCTCCTTAATCTGCTCGTCTGTAAGCACCTGCTTTTCCTGAAGGACCGGTGGGACATCCCTGCGTTCTGTTCCGCCTGTTGGAAGCCTGACCAGCTGAACCGTCTTCCTGGAAATGTTCTTCTTCACTATTTCCAGGTCGGATTTCCTGACGTAGTATTCATCCGGTGTTATTGTTCCCTGAACTATGAATTCGCCCAGCCCGTAGCCCGCCTCTATCAGAACAACGCTTCTGTCCCCTGTTGCAACGTCTAGGGTGAATATGACACCGCTGGCTTTGCTGTAAACCATTAGCTGGACTACGCTGCTTAGGGCCACAGCCATATGGTCGAATCCCTTCTGGACCCTGTAGAATATAGCCCTATCTGTGAAGAGGCTCGCGTAACAGTGCTTTATTTTTTCAACAACCTCCTCAGCCGTGTGAACATTGAGGTATGTTTCCTGCTGGCCGGCGAAGCTTGCATCCGGCAGATCCTCGGCTGTTGCTGAGCTGCGCACTGCAACAAACGGGTTCTCATCGCCTATTCTTTCAGCCAGATCCTCATATGCTTTAACGATCTCCTCCTCCAGGTCTTTAGGCATATCGGCGGAGGCTATTAGTTCCCTGATCCTTGCGCCTACCTTCTGCAGGGTTTGCGTGTCGTTCGGGTCCTTCAGCTCCTTGAGGATCTCCGCTATTTTCTCATCTAGCTTATTTGCCCTTATGTAGTATCTGTATGCTTCAGCTGTTGTTGCGAAGCCGTATGGCACTGGAACGCCTACTTTCCTAATCATTTCACCTAGGCTTGCGCTTTTTCCCCCGACGACTGGCACATCTTCGATGCCTATCTCCTCAAACCATAATACGAACTTTCCCTTCTTGCTTGACATTTGCATTTACCTCCAGATATGATCATGTTACATTTTGGGTGACTTGAACCTGCTGCTCAGGCAGCTTCTCAATAATTATTCTGCATGTGGTGGGAAGCTTCGCCTCAGCCCTCCTGAGGGCTTCTTTAGCGGCCTCCAAACCGTTTTCCTCAACATTAACAATTATTATCGGCTGGTTGGGTTCAACACGGGCCGCCCTGCCGATGGGCTTTCCGAATGCCCTACGCATCCCCTCCTGAAGCCTGTCAGCGTGTGCTCCGAAGATCATTTTATTCTCCCTTAAAATCATGTGGGGGAGAACCGTGACCCTCATGAAAAATCTATCGCCCAGCTTCTCCTGAAGGTATCTGTTCGCCGCAATTCGGGCTGCTTCAAGAGCGTTATGCCTTATCTGAATCCTCTTATCAGCTACAAGCGAAACCTGATGTGTCTGGCTTTCAGAGGGTTTTCCAGCCGTGAACTTGGTTATTTTCGGCTGCGGGGGGCCATGTACATACTCATGTCTAGTGTAGGGCATTCCCTTAACTTCACGGTAGTTACGCGCCTTCATCGGTTTTCCCCTTATGATACCATCATCAGAAGTATTTAAATTTTAACTTAGACGGCTCCGGCGCATTGGCGCAATCAAACGTCTTGGAATGATGGGGAGCATGGAAGATTACTAGGTCGAGACTAGGTTAGGCTTGACGGCCTTCGCCCTTGCCTTTGAACCATATTTTGGAGAGCTCCTCGTAGTTTTTAAATACGTTTCTCAGTATCGGTATGTACATTTTGATCTCTTCATTGGTCATGTACTGGAATTGGTATTCGCCCGTGTAAGGCGACTCCTCACCTATTCTTGTTATGAATTCTATGTGCATGAACGGGTCGCCCCTCTTGATCGTTATCGGCGTCCTATCATTGTTCAAGTTTACAACTTCCAGGGCCAGCCTCCCAATGAAGCCGCTATGGACCTTAGCGGCGTTAAGGAAGGATAATCCCATGCGTCCATACCTGCTTTTAGCCGTTAGATGAGCAACAATGTTCGGCAGCGTGAAGACAATCTCGTTGGAGACCAGGTTTCTATGTTCCAGATACTGAAGCGTAACCTCCTCCTTAACAGTAAGCACGTAGCTGTCCCCATCCAGGAGGTTTAGGTCGAACGGGTATATGCACCTATGCTTCTCTATGAGCTCAAGAAGCCTATCTTTACCAAGCACACACATTCCACATCACGCTTTCAGAACAAAAAACTGAGAAGATCCCTAAAAAAGATTACGTAACACGCCCAAATCTACTAAGTTAATAGCTAACAGCAATCTCAGCCAGAGCTGTTGTCAGATATTTCCGCTGGCAGAACCCCAGATTTTGAGGGTAAAGCATCATTCTGGTTTCGCTTTGTTTTCTAGGATAAATCTGCCATTACTTCTTTTTGCCGGGAAGACTTACCAACGGGATTCTCGTTATATCTCCCAACATGGCCATGGCGTATGCCTATAGTTAGTTCCTCCGGAAATTTGGGGTTATCTTCAGCATCAAATTTAAATTACACAACTATCAAGAAATAAGATGGGCCGCTGGGGAACGCATATTGACTGGGCCCGTGAAATGGGCCTAGCCTAGAAGGCGCCATTAGGCTCATTCGGGAAGCGTAGCACGGATAGCGCGTCGGCCCTCTAAGGTGAAAGCACACCGATGAAAGCCGGAGATCCTGGGTTCAAATCCCAGCGGGCCCGCCACATTCTTAGGTTCGGAACCTTATATAACCTCAAAATTTTCCTTGTAGTCATCTTCAGGAGAAGGGATGATTATCTGCATATTGTCACGGTTTATCCGGTTGGAGAGGTTGAGGAGGAAGTGAGGTGAAAGGTTAAATCTGGAAGGTGGATTCAGATACGGGTGGGAGGAAAATTGAGGATAAATTACGATGCCGAGGAAGATATCCTAATATAATCATTAGAGAGGGACCAATAGCTGACAGCAAAGAGCTAGATGAGGATGTTAGAGTAGAGTATAATCTTAAGGGGGGAGGCAGGGATAGAAATAATGAATGCAAAAAACATAGCTAAAGTAATAGTTAAGGAAATAGCAGCAATCATAAATAAATGACGAAAATCTTCAAGTATTTTTACAGAGACAACTCTATTTCTTCGAAAACAATTTTAATTGTTCAGGCCTCTAGGTTTTATTGCTTATGTATTTGGATGCGTTAAATTCTTAAGTTCGGAGAGGATTTAGCTGCCTATCTCGAGTTTTAGCTCCTCGATAAAGTTTCTCGGTTTCATCCCAAATCCTAGGCTCCTCCTGTTGAAGCCGAAGTTTCCTAGGATTGTTTCAGCCGCGTCTAATATTATCTCAACATATTTGTCTCGGTCGTAGCGTTGGTTGCGGTCACATAAAACCTCGGCGGGTGTGACTCGCCTAAACGGGTTCCTGTGTTCCGCATTCACGTAGATGAAGTCTATTGTATCGCCGCTTTTAAGCTGTTTACCCATCTGAATTAGCTGTTTGGCGGCAACGACGTGGGGGAAGAGACTGCGGTAATTATTGACCGGACGCCTTAAACTCTTACTGATAACTAGCTCGTTTAAGGGGATTTTACCCATGCGAATTAAATCGCAGGTTTCAACAACGTAGTTAAAGGCCTTTTTACATTGCGTTTTCCAAATTTCCTCGGCTTTCTCGGCGTCGAATAGGATTTCCATGAGCCTCGTCTCGAACCTCTTGATGAATGTTGGGCAGTCGTGTCGGCGGAGCTCAATGCCCCTATAGAAGAGCTCTCCGTTAGTTAGCTTCCCGAAGTATCGCCTTGCGGCATCTAAGCTCGGATCGGACTCCTGCTTCAGCAGAACCAGAAACTTGAAATGTTTATCCAGCGCTATTGGGAGACCCGTCTTCTCACTGATTTTTCCAGCCAGATCCTCGAAGTCTTCCCTGCATGCGCCTTCCTTCTTGACGAAGAGGCTGTCGCTGTCCGCATATATCACTTCAAAGCCTTCTCGCATGGCTATGTTCATGGCTTCTACGAGGATTTCCCTTGCAATTCGATTAATCTCTTCATAGCAGGCAACATTGTTAAATCGGTTTGCGAAGCAGCCGCTATAACCGTAAATGCATACTAAAATGCCCTTTAACGCTTTCTGCCTCTGATCGCACCAAAGCCACTCTTGACTGTTCTCCGGGAACTTCTTCTTCAAATGTTTGAAGTATAGTCGCCTTTCCAAGTGATTTCTAGTCAATTGCGGTAAGAACCCTTCCTTGTCAGTTCTGACGCGGTTAGGAGAAGCCGTTTCGTAACTCACATTATATTTTACGATTATGTGCGGGAACATTGATTCAAAATCTAACACTCCAACGTTCTCATGTAATCCTGTTTTGGGGGATAGGATTAGGCCGCCTCTGTCGCCGAAGATGACTTCTTTAGCCGTCTTCACGAATCGGAAGAAGGCGCGGGATTGAGGTATAATCACATCCCTCTTGATCGCTTCATAGCACTGCCTACCATCTATCATTCTACCTGCGGGCCACTTAGCCGCTAAACCCGGAGGGACCAAAGAGAACCTCGAAAGCTCAGTAACCCCGGCTATACCGATCGATAGAAATGTTTCAAGATCGAGGAGGACTCTGCCTCTATGCGCGTACGGTAAAAGTTTCTTTAGTTTTAAGAAATCAACATTTTCTCTGCTAACCTCTAAATTTAATTCCATAATCCTAGCTCTCTCTAAAACATAGGTTATCTTCTCATCAACGCCCTCAGAAATTAAAAAGTCTGGGTTTAAACTTCTAATGTACTCCGAAAATTCATGGAGCAGGTTTTTCTCGTCGCCCCCAAATGATTTAATTGGGTTCAGATGCTCATCGAAGATGCCTATCTTCGAGATGGGATCCATGTTCACGTCTGGAGTGAGTTTCCCGCTTGATATTTCAATGTCAAATATTATGCTTGTGAATGGGGGCGGCTGAACTTCTAGGCCGTCATCAATAACTTCTAAATGCGCCAGTTCATTCCTTTCATTGTAGGAAACATGTATCTTGCTTGTCGGCGGGAGATCCTTGCGGAAGAGATACCATTGAACATGAAGGAGATCAACGTTGTAGAGGGCTTCTACGCCGCTGTCCTCCGCCATGTCTCTCAGAACCCTCCTGTATTTCTTTGTGGAATCAACATGGACGTGTAAGACCCTGGTTTTCTTCGAGCTTAGGGATGCGTATTTACTCTCGCATTTAACGCCCACCACATTTGGATGGTTGATTAACATCGCTGCTAAACGTTCAATCTCGGAGGCGTCTTTAGGCTTGATGTAGAAGCTGGGCCTATACTTATCGGTTAAACGAATGACGTCTCCGTCCTCAGCCTTCAGCCATAAGACCGCTTCGCTCCCCGCAACATTTACGTCTAGAAGCCATCCTCGTGTTTGCTTCATAAACCCTATGCTCCCCCTACTCTAAGAGTTTCCGAAGTCCCGCCTCAACCTCCTCAAGCTTGGCTCGCATCATTTTCACTTGCTTAAGCGCTTCCTCGATGAGTTTCCGGTTGTCTACAATCGCGGTGAGCAGCATTACTTCAAGAACTGTTGGAACCCTAGCGTAACTCATAGCGCCCTGCTCGCTGCTCCACGTATGCAGGAGGCTGTCGAATGCTTCTCTACGCTTCGCATCCATAAGCGCTTCCCTATAAGTCCTCTTCAGGTTATCCATCTCCTCTTGAAGTAGGGTTCTGAATGGACGGGTTATTCTGCCCAATAAATCACCTCCTTCCATCAGCTCAATATTAATCATTCTGGGTGCTTGATTGGGGTGCTTAACGAGAAAGGCTGAAGCCAAATTTTTCCTCTTCCTCTTGAAGTAAACTATGACTGAGGCCTTATGTTTGAGATATTTCCCCCCTTCGGGCTTTGGGATTCGGTTGCTACCACTCTTAGACGGCCTACAGGAGGCCACCAAGGCTACGCTATTCTCGGCGCAGACACGCCATATTTGGTGGATAACCCTTTGCAGGCGCATTATCCTCTCTCCAGCATTCACGTTTCTCGCCCCATTATTCGAGGTGAAGAGTTTGGCAATATTGTGAACCGCAACGAGCTTAATCTCGGAATCCCTCCTTAGGAGATCCAGCAAGTCTTTGAAGACTTGTTCCTGCTGGTCTTCGGAGAAGTTGCATATCACATAAATTTTGTCCAGCGCCTTAGTCGGGTCCATATTCTCAGCCTTCACTAGGTACGTTAGAGCGCGGGTGTCCAGCATTGTTCTTTCCCGCCTATAATTTCCACAGTATATGTAGATACTTTTGCCACCTAAACCAGACTTCTCCCTCGGCAGTAAGCTATTAACAAGTATTTGGTGGATCAACAAATCTACGCCGCTTTCCTCATCTCCGTAGAAAAGGTAGAAGAGTCCCTGCTCTATTCCCCCTCCTATCAGAGAGTCTAGATCGGCATTTCCCGTCGTTAGTCTCGGAAGGGTTAGCTTTTCTTCGAAGGCTTCTGAGACGATCTTGAACTCGGACAATCTAGCAGATCCCCTCGAGGGTTTTTTGGATGAAGCACAGTTTGCCGTTAACTTGGACTATTGATCCCGTTGATTTAACCGCCTTTCCAAGTAGCCTCTCACTTATATCGTAAACCATTCTCCGGAAATCGTGGAGGGAAATGTTAAGCGTTGGAACCTGTAAGTTGCCAGCGGACTCAAATAGAACTTTCTCGATCACGCCTATGGCTCCATTAGGGGCTAAAATCATGTTCATCCCGCTCCACATATGGATTCAGCATCCTCAGACATACCCGTTCAACCCAGAATATTTGTTAGATGGGAAAGGGTATTTATGGAAGAACGTACCCTAGGGAGGGGGAGGGGGTTTCCCTACTTGAACCTACGCATAAACTCAGCGATTACCTTAACGGCTTCATTTTCAAGGTTGACTTTGTATCTTTTAGGATCATACCCGTACTCTTTAACCCAATCTAAGCCGAGTAAGACTTCAAGGTCCCTCCTAACGTCGACTGGTTTAAGCCCTGTGGCCCTTTCTAAAGCGTATTTGCTGAAGTATTCATCGGGCTTTTCAATCATCTTTCTCAGTATCCTGAGCCTGCCGATGCTTCCAAGCCCAAACTCAACATCCTCCCACCTAACTATGGGCTCTTTAGGGTTCATCCCGACCCACCTTCAACCTCTCTATTACGCCGTTTAGGAAACGCTCCAAATCTTCAGCTGGAACCTCAGAGATCCCAAATTCTCTAAGAGATTTCATGCTTACAATCCCCCTATCTATGAGGTCCTGCACGTATTCCTCAACCTCACCAGAGGGCTTTATTCCCCTCTCCTCACAGACGATCTGATATCCCTCCCTTATCTCTCTTAAGCCAACGTAAGCCTTCTTCTGGCTTTTAAGAGCCCTAACAAGCCCTAAAAGAACAAGCTTACCCCTATCACTCAAGTCTAAGATATCCTCAGTTGTTATTCCAGGATGGGTCTCGGCGTAAACCATACGAACGTGGTCGGGCAAAATTTCACTGCGACCCATATTTTCAGCCAGATTGCCCGAATATAGGAGCAGATCAAGCGCAACCCTTACATCGCCGTTAACTGGAGGTTTAGCGGTTAAATCGCTTATAAAATCCAATACTTCATCGCTGACGGCTCCCGGCTTAAACGCCATTTTAACTCTATCCCACAAAATATCCTTAATCTGACTTGAAGTGTAGGGTGGAAACTCTACTACGCACCTCCCAAGCGTTGACAGCTCGCTTGGCTCAAGAAACTTGTAGTAGGAAAAATCACGTGAAATTAATAGAACACCTAGAATATTGATTGGTTCACCGGGACTAATCTCATTCAGCCTCGTTAAGTCGTATATAACGTGCTCCCCACGCTTACATAAATAATCAATCTCGTCAATCGTTAAGATAACATATTCCTTCTCATCCTTGAGGTATCTTACAAGCTGAAAGAGCATCTCCTCAGGGCTTAGGCTGCGTGAAGCTATCTTCGGAGCGGCCTTCTCCAGCATTCTCCTATATAGTACGTATCTACCAGCCCCCTCAACCTTCGCGTTAACGTAGATATGCTTCAAAGAAATGTCAAGCCTAGACGCCTCCCCCTCAATCCGCTTCCCAAAGTTCACGGCAGTGCATGTTTTACCCGTTCCAACACCGCCAACAATCTGCGTAACCTGAAGAAAAGCGCTCTCTGGATCCTCTAAGACATGCCCATACAAGGAGAGTAAAACCTTAATCTGCCCATCACGGTGAGGCAGCCTCTCGGGAATATAACGAGGTGAAAGCTTGCTCCTATCCTTAAATATTGAAGACATAAACCTACACAAAAAGTAAAGATATGAAAACATTTATAAAATCCTAACTTAGTCGAAAAGAGCAATTTTCAACCTTCATAATGTAGGAATTCAAATAAAAATTTCAAAAGCTGAGAATTCCTAACGTCAAACGAAAAGCAGGCAATAGTGGCTAGAGAACGCGGCATATCTAACGTTCATCTAATCCATTGATCAAGAGCGCTCATTATTATGGTAGATTAATATAGCTATACAATTCATAAATTTTGCAAATCTCTATTACCGCTTTGAATCTACTGTTCCGTTCATGATTTACTTTTAAGAAAACTTCACTTAAGTGCGGGATTCTTACCTTTGATTGGTCTCAATAAGAAATGCTAAAGGTAGTTCTCTTAGCATTTCTATTTTTTTCAAGTATCTCCTTCTCCAGCGGGCTTCTGCAGAAGGCCAACGGCTACAAAGTAGGTAAAGGAGTCCTGATGATCCCCGCTGGAGAGCTTTGAAAAAATAACCAGGTTCCTAGAAGAAAACAAAGTAGAATATATGGTGAGATATGTCTAGATCTTCGATGCTCCATCCAGACGCTCGGCTTAATACATGCGAGATTTGGCTGACAGGGTATTTGGTTCTCTACTTCATTCAAATAGAGATTACAATCACTTAACAGTCGCTGTTAACTGAACACTGAAAAGGATTAAGTAAAAATCTGCCGTTTATAAAAGGATATGCAGATATAATGGATGTGTTGGCATGTCAGTGCGTTTTAGTTGCCATGCTTTAGAGAAGATACGTTTGAGAAAAGTGGAGATGTTATATGTGTTTGAAGCGTTAAAGTTCCCAGATAAGGTTTATGAGGATGTTGAGCATGGGTTACGATTGCGGTGAAAAAGTTTGACGCTAAATCCGTTGTTATTGCTTACAAAGTGGAGGATGAAACAGTTAAGGTTATAACGGTCTATTATACTACTATACTACTAAACTTGACGGGCTTATTGAATCTAAGATGGTGAGGGGTGCATGGAAGAGGGTAAAGTGAGAGCATGGTATGATAAATCAGCAGACATATTCGACATGCTTTTCAAGGAAGGTCAAGCCACGAAGTAGTAAAGGTCGACCCGGATGCGCATCTTAAACTGGACGAAAACGGAGAAGTAATGGGGATAGGAATCTGGAATGCGGGGAAAATAGGGCTCATAAAACAAGTAACTAAGGCCATAGTTTAATGATTTCATGAAGTGCGCCCCGAACGACTTTGAAAATGCATGGAATTAGTTACGGCCGTTATGATTCAAGGGTTTGAGGGGCGGTTTTAATTTTTGAGGATTTCTTTCAGTCTTAGCGCTTCAAATTTCGGATTTTTTGTTAAAACAATTTCTTGATAGATCTTGTTTTCTTTAATGTTGTGTATGTGGGTGTCCTCTGTTATTAGGGCGTCGCATTGGTTTATCGCGGATGAGAGGATTAGGCAATCTATGAAGTCGTCGAGGATTTTTCTGAATTTGAAGGCTGTGAGTAGAATTGTGCTTTCTTGCATCTCAATGATGTTTATCGTTTCGTTGTACGCTATGGCTCTGATCCCTCTGATTACTCTTTCAGCCGGGATTTTTCCCTCGGCGATGTATTTAGCGCCTTTTGCGGAAAGTTCGAAAATGGTTATGTTAACTATGAAGATTTTATATCCCTCTTGTATCAGTTTGACCGGTGCGTCCTTCATTAGATTTCTAACCGAAATACCTATAGCCGGTAGAAAGTATGTTGTATCTAATAGGATCTTCAAATTTCAGCCTTCTGGGATAGCTCCCTTCTCAATTTATGGAATTCTTCTATGGTTACTTCTACATGCGGTGGCTCCCTCAACATCTCTTCTAGGCTTGGCACGGGTTCAACTATAAGCCTTCTATCTTCAACCCTATAAAGCACCTTTTTATGGGCGTGAAGCCCTAGCTTCTCCCTAATTTCCTTAGGGGGGAACAGTTCGCCTTTCGAGCCAACTCGACTTTCAAACATTTCTCTAATTCACCGAATAAAAACATATTTACCGAGTTAATAAGCCTTATGCATCTGGAAGCTGGAGAGATTTAAGCCGCCAAGTCCTTTTATCTTTTATAGAAAGAATTTTATGAGTGTTAGTTTATAAGGATGTAAAGGCCCGGCTCTCCTGAGATGGTCTAGCGGAGATGGATGGTAAAAATAGTGGAAGATCAAAACTTGGAGAAGCTAAGCGTGAGCGAAGTTTCAAGCTGGGCTCTTCCGAGCGCTGAAGAAGTTTTAACTTTGCCGGTTGAAGATGTTCTTTTCCGCTTAAAGACTTCATTGGATGGGCTTTCATCCGAGGAGGTGGAAAGGCGTCTTGAAGTTTTTGGCCACAATGAGCTTGTTAAGAAAAAGAGGAGGTCGGCTGTAGTTGAGTTTCTTTCCCAATTCCAAAGTCCGTTAGTCATTATTCTTTTAATCGCCGGGCTGATCTCTGGCTTTTTTGGTGAGGCTGTAAATGCCCTCATTATTTTTGCGATAGTGATTTTTAGCGTCGCATTAGATTTTTATCAGGAGTATAAGGCTGAAGAAGCAGCTGAAATGCTTAAGCAGAGGGTGGCTACAACAGCCACAGTTTTGAGGGATGGAGTTAGAAGGGAGGTTAGGCTTGCTGAAATAGTGCCAGGCGACATCATATACCTATCAGCGGGCGATATTATTCCCGCAGATGCTAGAGTAATAAGCGTCAAAGACCTGTTTGCGGATCAGTCCGCTCTGACAGGCGAATCCTTCCCTGTTGAGAAGACGGCTGCGCCGCTTAAAGCCTACGAGCCGACTATCACTGAGTGGGGTAACTACCTTTTCATGGGCACTTCGGTTGTCAGCGGATCGGCAACTGCCGTTGTAGTGAAGACTGGGAGCCTAACAGAGTATGGAAAAATCGCGAAGAGACTTGTTGCAGGGGAGCCGGAAACGGAGTTCCAGAGGGGTATCCGAAGCTTCGGCTATATGATAATGCAGGTAACATTTTTGCTGGTCATATTTGTGTTTTTCATAAACGCTCTTTACATGCGCAGTATACTCGACTCGCTTCTTTTCGCGGCGGCTTTGGCAGTTGGCTTAACCCCGGAGCTTCTGCCGATGATAATTTCAGTGAACCTTTCTAAAGGCGCTGTATCGATGGCTAGGAAGGACGTCATCGTGAAACGCTTGGCCTCCATGCAAAATTTCGGAAGCATGGATGTTCTTTGCACGGATAAAACTGGAACTTTAACAGAAAACCGGATAAAGCTTGTGCTTCACGTGGATCTTAACGGCGACGAGAACGAGAAGGTGCTTCTATACTCATATCTTAACAGTTATCACCAGACAGGGTTGAAAAGTCCACTTGATGAGGCTATACTAAAATTTAGAGATGTGAATGTTGAAGGCTACAGGAAAGTTGATGAGGTGCCCTTTGATTTTGTCCGTAAACGCCTTTCCATAGTGGTTGAATATCAGAATCAGAGGTTCATGATCACTAAGGGTGCTCCTGAAGAGGTTACTAAGGTCTGCTCTTACTATGAGGTTGGAGAGATTATAGCCGACATAACGGATGAGATTCACCGAAAAATCGAGCAGAAATATGTTGAGCTTAGCGCTGAAGGCTATAGGGTTCTAGGCGTAGCCTACAGACGTTTAAGAGAAGACAAGCCCATATACACCGCAAATGATGAAAATGAGATGGTGTTTTTAGGCTTCATAGCCTTTCTTGACCCGCCGAAGGAAACCGCGAAGGAATCGCTGCAGCTTTTAAAAAATGCCGGTGTAGAGTTGAAAATCCTCACAGGTGACAATGAGCTGGTAACTAGGAAGATCTGCGAGGAGCTGGGCTTTGAGATTAGGGGCGTTGCCGTTGGAGGCGAAATAGCTCAAATGCATGATGATGCACTTGCAAGGGTTGTTGAGGAGGCTAATGTCTTCTGCAGGGTGACGCCTGCCCAGAAGAACCGCATAATAAACGCCTTAAAAAGCAATGGTCACGTTGTGGGGTTTATGGGGGATGGAATAAACGACGCGCCTTCGCTAAAGACAGCAGACGTAGGCATATCGGTGGAGAACGCTGTTGACGTTGCAAAGGAGTCGGCGGACATTATTCTTTTGCAAACTGACTTAAGAGTTCTCCATGACGGTGTTTTGGAGGGGCGAAAAACATTTGGCAACACCATGAAGTATATCATGATGGGTGTAAGCTCAAACTTTGGAAACATGTTCAGCGTGGCTGGGGCATCCCTGTTTCTGCCTTTTCTTCCCATGCTTCCAATACAAATATTGCTTAACAACCTTCTCTACGATTTTTCACAGTTAACAATACCGACAGATGAGGTTGACCAAGAATATATTGAGAAGCCTAAAAGGTGGGATATACATTTCATCCGGCGGTTCATGGTGTGCCTTGGGCCAGTGAGCTCCCTCTTCGACTTCCTAACATTCTTCATAATGCTTTACGCATTTAACGCTTATGAGCAGCTTTTCCAAACTGCTTGGTTCATCGAATCTTTATCTTCTCAAACACTTGTGATTTTTGTCATCAGAACTAAGAAGTCGCCTTTTTGGAAAAGTAATCCAAGTAAACTCCTACTATTAAGTAACATGGCGATAATTGCTTTCGCGTTAATATTGCCATATACCCCTCTTGGAGCGATCTTTCAATTTGTAGAACCTCCAGCAACCTTTTTCATAGCTTTGGCAGCTATCCTCGGCGCCTACATAGCCTTAGCGGAAATCGTCAAAAAATGGTTCTATAAGAGGTACGGCTACCGCCTAGAGCAGATTCTTATTCCGCCTAAAAAAATTGGGATTTACCTCAGCAAAACTGCAAGGCTCATCCAGAATGTTATAGCCATAATTTGTCTACGCCCAGAAGACGAGATAACCATAGACTCCCTACTGGAGGATCTAGCAGGAGGTGTGATCTACCCTCTTGATTACGACCAGGTGGGCCATACCATTCAACATTTGAAACGCGCAGGACTCGTTAGCTTCGACTGGCGTCAAAGAACAATCAAACGGGAAAAACCATTGAAAGAATATGTAACGAAGCAATTAATAAACAGCGATCTATGGCCGAAAATATCTCAAGACTGGAATAAAATAAGCAGCATCATCCAGGAGAAGCACGAAAGAGTAAACTCGGAATACCTAGAACTTTTGCTTCAGAAATCTTAACTTAGAATTGCCTCTCTAATGGCTCTGTGGCTTTCCATTATTGGCGCAACCGAGTTTTTCCTATTCAAGTACTCCTCGCCTATATTATATTGTTGCGCGCTCTTGTTGCCTTTTTATAGTAATGGGTGCTCAGAAAAGCCATCTTAAGTTAAGGAGCATCTCATGATGAGGTTGGAGGAGGAGCCTGCCAGCTTAAGCATCTTTACCCGAGAGTTTTTCGCTGAGGGTTGAGACCAGCTTATTCACTTCTTCCAGCGCGTCTTTAACGTCTTCATTTGTTGCAAGGTTCTCGTAGAAGTTTTTATGCATTGAGTCTGCTTTCATGAAGGCTGTTCTAACCCATTCGCCGAGCTCCCTTACAACTTCATTTTTATATGTCCAGAGGTCTGCGTGGCTCTCAATCTTTCTTCCTCTCTCGTAGAGCGCATGGGACTTTATCGCTAGGGCGCATGCACCCCAAATCTTCTCTGACGCTTGTCTAAGATCCCCCCTTTCAAACTCTAAGCGAGCCTGATGAATTAAGTCTGCTGCACCCTCAATATATCTTCTGAAGGATACTGAAGGATCTAAGTCGCCGAAAGCTATCTCAAGCAGATACTCGCTTAAACTTATCCCTCTCTCTTCAGCTTTCTTCCTTAGCTCCTTAAGCGCGGCTTCGGGCACAAATACTTGAATACTCATAATATTTCATCCTACTTTAAACCAATACGATTAATTCATTAATAAAGTTGTCTTTCGCCCTCTCACGTATAAGGCAATTAACAAGGCCATTAGAAGCAGCGTTAACGCTGCGATCGCGTGTGGAAAGCTGAATTGCGTGAGGATCTTTCGCCATGTTCTATTTTGATCCAGCCTAATCCAATCCTACTTTGCACATTTTTAACGCTGTCGGTAGGGCTAAAGTAGGCCTTAAATAAAGGTGTACAGTAAATCGTTGTTCAGTTAAAGAACGCGCCCTTTAAAATGAATAGAATTTTCTATTCTATGAATCTAACTCCTGATATCCCCTTTAAATGTTTGTCGCTTGTTATTATCTCAGCGTTATAAGCCTTCGCTGTAGCTACTATTATGGAATCTACCAGGTTCATATCTAGACTTATGTCCGCAGCCTCTAAAGATATTTTGCTATTCAATTCAACAATTTTTGTACGCATTATTTGAGCACATGCCTCTAATGCCTTTTGTTCTCCGGCTGCACTCTTTATTTTTTCGGTAAACCTCGTAGAGCACTACGGTTGGAGTTATAGTGTTCTCTAAATCCGCTTTCTCTATATACGGCGCATATGTGTCTGCGAGGGGGCCATCAACAAAATATTCAATTCAGCCATAAGAATCTATGAGAATCAAAAGCGATTCACCTCATCCCTGACATCCACCGGTTCAATGCCCTTTAGGAAGCCTCTTAGGCTCTTAATGTCTTTTTGAGGAATTAAATGCAGGACGTTGTCCTTTTCTATTATAACTATTTTCTGCCCAGGCGTAAGCCTGAGCTTCTTCCTTAAATCTTTAGGGATCACTATCTGAAACTTCGATGAAACTGTCACCATATTGCTCATTGATACCATATTTATCCAACATTATTGAATTGATAATATAAATGTTACCTATAGTTATGTAGAGAGGAAGAATTGTAAGAGAGGATCCTAAGGAGCAGGTATCCTTTAAACCCACAACGAACTACACAAAAAGTTTAATTGTAAGCGTTCCGAAACTCCGCAGAAAATGGGAGATTGAGCTGTGAATCAATTATTTTAGGGTTAAAACTTTAATTTTCACTTTTAAGTGGATTAAAATTTTTGATGGCCTCAACCATTGCTAGATAGTTTTCATCTGGTATATAGTCTTGTGGGCTGGTGTTGCATGCAGCTATAAACTTTCCTTTAAAGCCGCCTACTCTGAGCATACGCTCAGTTTCTCTGTACACTTCTTTTGGACTTGCTGTTGAAAGAAAGACCACGTCCATATTTCCTGATAAAACAATGTCGTCGCCGAATTCATCTACTAAATATTCTAGGTCATTGGCGTTTTTCTCGCAGCCGTGAACTGCTGAGAATCCCAATTCCACTAGAATTGGGATTAGGTCATCAAGTTTTCCATCTGAATGAAAGACGTAGGGGATGTTGAGGTGTTTGAGGTGAGAGACGGTCTCCCTTGTTCTTTCATAGACTAGACTGCGGAAAAGCTTGGGGTTAACCATTAATCCATGTTTATCTGCGCAGTCTCCGTCGAAGAGCACGAAGTCTGGTTTAACTTCCCTAATCACAGTATCTATCGCCCGCCTATTTCTTTCCTCAACCCAGTCGAATGCTTTCTCAATAAATCCCGTGTCCCTATACAGTTTAATGAAAAAGTTTTTGTGTCCCATTGATGTGGCGATTGCGTGAAAACACCATGGAATGGTAATCCACGATATCAGGCCCGCTTCTCTAACACTTCTTTGATCATTCTTCCATGTTTGGGTAAGTAAGCTCCAGTCGGGTAGATCCCGTTCTTCCAATTGTTTAAGGCTTGTTAATGATCCCCCAGCATAACGGTTTAAGCCGGAGCTGGTTA